>JAGNSU010000035.1 GCA_017987895.1 Flavobacteriales bacterium
GGCTGGTCGCTCTTGAAGTCCTTGGCGAGGTTCAGGCCGATGTACAGACCCATGAACAGCGCGATCATCCAGATCACCGAGAGGGTCCAGCCCAGCCATTGCGGGACGCCCACGTTCAGGAGCAGGCGCAGGCCACCCATGAAGAGACCGATGGTCGGGATCAGGCCGAGCAAGATGATCACCAGTCCGGATGCGAACGCATGCCATGGAGAGTCGAAAAGCAGTTCACCCAGTTCGAAGAACCCCGTACCGTTCCACCCGTTGATGTTGTGGTAGCTGAAGGTGCTCGCGCCGACCAGGCCGCCGATCAAGGCTACGCCAAGGACGATCCCCAGCATGATCATGACGATGCCGATCACTTTGCCGATGAGGCCGAACGCTTCCTTGGCGAACCCTTTGGCGTTGTAGGCGGCTTTGCTCGCATAGTTGCGGGCTTCCGGGCCGCCCCATTTCCGGCCCAGTTCATCGGCCTCCCTGGCCACCTGTTCCGCGCCGGTCTTCACACGTTCGGTGCCTTCCTCGAACACGCGCTTGATGTTCTCCACGGTGACCGGCTCGCCGCGCATTTGGAGTTTCTCTGCCGGCGTGGTGGCACGGGGAACCAGGACCCACAGTAGCAGGTAGAGGAAGATGGGCGTGCCCCAACCGAGGCAGATGAACACGATGAAGGCGATACGGAGCCAAAGCGCTTCGGTGCCGAAGTACGCCGCCGATCCGCTCAGCACGCCGCCCACCCAACTGTCCTCGGTATCGCGCATCAAGCGCCGCTGACCGGTGGTGCTCCTGGCACCGGTGTTCGCACCACCGGCCTCACTATGACCGGCCGTGTCGCGGTCCTCACCCACGTAATCCTCCGGCTGCCCCATGGTGGCGATCACATGGTCCACGTCGTCGATCGTGACCACCTGGCGTCCCACCAGACGCTCGGTGAAGAGCTCGGCGATGCGCGACTCGATGTCGGCCATGATCTCGTCGCGCCCTTCGCTTCCGCTGAATTGGGCCCGGACGGTGTCCAGGTAGCGCTGTAGTTTGGCATAGGCGTCCTCCTCGATGTGGAACACCGTGCCACTGATGTTGGCGGTAAGGGTCTTTTTCATCGTTGTGCGTTCCTGCGGGTGGTCTTCTTAACGGCCTGTGAAAGCTCGTCCCAGGTCTGGTCGAGCTCGGTGAGGAATTTGTCGCCCACGGTGGTGAGGCGGTAGTATTTGCGCGGTGGGCCGGAGCGTGATTCCTCCCAGCGGTAGGTGAGCAGGCCCGCGTCCTTCAGCCGAGTGAGCAGTGGGTACAGCGTGCCTTCCACCACGATCAACTTCGCGTCCTTCAGTTTCGCGATGATGTCCGAGGGATACAGCTCGCCCTGGGCCAGTACTGAGAGTATGCAGTACTCCAGCACGCCTTTGCGCATCTGCGCCTTGGTGTTCTCCACGTTCATTGCTGGCGGTGCCTTGTAGTTTGACGTGCCAAAGATATGGGCGAACTTTAGTACTGTGCAACACAAAGTACTGTTTGTGATGAACGGCACCCCCAACGGGACGGGTGGTCCGCGAGCCTGGCAGCCCGGTGCAAAGGGCTTCGTCTACTTTTGGCCGTGACCCGCCCCATGATCCTCTGGACCGCGCTCGCACTCCTGTTCCTTCTGCTCGCGGGCTTGGCTTGGGCTTTGGGTCAATGGTCCTTCGCGGCCTCCAAGGCGTATGTGGATGGTTTGGCACCGGATGGTTCCGTGGAAACCTGGGATGTGGCCTTCCATCGCCGGGTGCAGGGGAACCTGCGGTGGCTGGCGGCGCTTCTTGCGGGCATGGGCCTGGCCGTGGCAGGGGGACAGCGGTTACTGGCGAGCTCACTTCGGCCGGAGCGAGCGGGATGGTCCGGTTTCATGGCCGATGTGCGCTCGGGGATCCGGAAGGTGAACGCGCGTACATCGGGCACGCATAAGCGCGTGGTCTGGGCGCTGATCCTTGCCGGTGCGGCATTGCGGATCTGGCAGATGCGCCAACCCGTGATCTATGATGAGGCCTTCACCTATACCTACTACGCTACCCGCCCGCTTTCGGTGATCATTTCGGACTATAGCTATCCCAACAACCAGGTCTTCCACACCCTGTTGGTGAAGCTCTCCACTTCCCTGTTCGGGGTGCACCTCTGGAGCCTGCGCTTACCGGCCCTCATCGCGGGGATCCTCGCTCTGCCGCTGAGCTACCTCTTCGCGCGGATCACCTTCAACCGGTACATCGCCATGATCATGCTGGCGCTGGTGGCCAGCTGTGGTTCGCTCATCGAGTACAGTGCGCTGGGGCGTGGGTACAGCATCACTTGGTGTTGCATGATCGTTTCCTGGATCATCGGCCGCCACCTCACCAAGACAAACAATGGGGTGAGCGCTGTGCTCCTGGCCGTGGTATTGGCCGTGGGCATGTGGACGGTGACCTCCACGCTCTACATCGCGGCGGCCACCTACATCTGGTTGTTCCTTCAGCTCATACTGCGCTACGGATCGACGCTGGGCACACGCATGTACCGGTCCATCCTCTCGGTGGTGCTTTTCCTGGTGATCACGGCGCTGTTCTACCTGCCGGTGATCGTGGTGCATGGACTGGGACAACTGTTCCACCATCCCACCATGGGGGACAATACCTGGGAAGTGTTCTCGGCCACCCACCACGAGCGCAGCCTGGACCTGTGGGTGTACTTCACGGAGACCTCCGCTTCCTGGATCGCGTTCGTCGGCTTCGCGGCCATCACGTACGCCGCCTACATCAGTAGTAAGTACCGGATGCTCATCGTCGCAACAGCGCTGGGGGCCATCCCCATCGTCATCGCCCAAAGTCTGGTGGCCCCGCCCCGCGTTTGGATCTACACGCTTTTCGTCATGCACCTGGGTTCGGCCATCGGCCTGTTCTATCTTTTGAAGCTGCTGCAGGACACCGGGCTCAAGAGCTTTGGGAAGCGCTTCCGTACGGTGCTCACCAGCCTGTTGATCTTCGTGGGCATGGGCTGGCTGGGCATGCGGGGCATCCGCGACCGTATCGACCGTTTCCCCGAGGCCGCTTTGGCCGCTGATCATTTCAAGAACGTGCTTGTGAGCGGCGACCGTGTGTTCACCGATTTCCCGTGGGAAGCCCCGCTGGAGTTCCACTTCATGGCGGCCAGGATCCCACGCGGACTATTGTACACGAAACCGTCGCCCCGGTCGGCGCTCTATGTGATGGTGGGACCTGCCGCCGGGCAAACACCGGAGAGCGTCCTGTTGCACCACGAACTCACCCTGGACTCCGTAACCGTTCCAGATAAGGTGATGGATTGGAAACGATTGGAGATCTTCGCGGCCCGCCTTCGCGATGACGCTACGGCGGGCGATGCCCGCTGAGCCTGGGCAGCACGGGTACCTTACAACCGACCGGCAACGGTCAACTGACAACCGACAACACTAGCGATGGCAGAAGAAGGCAGACAGATCATTTTCAATATGGTGAAGGTGGGCAAGACCCTGCCTTCCGGTAAGAAGATCCTCAACGACATCTACCTCGGCTTCTACTACGGGGCCAAGATCGGGATCCTCGGTCTCAACGGCAGCGGTAAGTCCACCCTGATGCGGATCATCGCCGGCAAGGAGAAGAGCTTCGAAGGCGATGTGATGCTCAGCCCTGGCTACACGATCGGGCATCTGGAGCAGGAGCCCGAACTCGACGAGACCAAGACCGTGATCGAGATCGTGCGGGAAGGCGTGCAGCCCGTCATGGACCTGCTGAAGGAATACGAGGACGTGAACAACAAGTTCGCCGACGAGGAGATCCTGAACGATCCGGACAAGATGGACAAGCTCATCGCTCGTCAGGCGGTGTTGCAGGACAAGATCGAAGCGACCGGGGCCTGGGAGATCGACCAGAAGCTGGACATCGCGATGGATGCCTTGCGTTGTCCCGACCCGGATCAGAAGATCAACGTACTGAGCGGTGGCGAACGCCGCCGCGTGGCCCTGTGCCGCCTGCTTCTGCAAGCGCCGGACATCCTCCTCCTCGACGAACCGACCAACCACTTGGACGCCGAGAGCGTGGCCTGGCTGGAGCACCACCTGGCGGACTACAAGGGCACCGTGATCGCCATCACCCACGACCGTTACTTCCTGGACAACGTGGCGGGCTGGATCCTGGAGCTCGATCGCGGCGAAGGCATCCCTTACAAGGGCAACTACACCAACTGGCTGGAGCAAAAGACCGCTCGTTTGGCCCAGGAGGAGAAGACAGAGAGCAAGCGCGCCCGCGTGCTGAAGCAGGAATTGGAATGGGTGCGCAGCAACGCCAAGGCCCGTCGTACCAAGAGCAAGGCCCGCCTACAGAACTACGAGAAGATGCAGGGCGAGAGCGTGAAGGAGAAGGAGGCCAAGTTGGAGATCTATATCCCCAACGGACAACGTCTCGGCGACAAGGTGATCGAGTTCAAGGGTGTGAGCAAAGCCTTCGGCGATCGCGTGCTGTTCGAGAACGTGAGCTTCTCCCTGCCACCTGCCGGGATCATCGGTATCATCGGCCCGAACGGTGCCGGTAAGACCACCATGTTCCGCATGATCATGGGCGACGAGAAACCCGATACGGGCACCGTCACCCTCGGCGATACCGTGCAACTCGCCTACGTGGATCAGAGCCACAAGGACCTCTTGCCCGACCGCACCGTGTGGGAGGTGCTGAGCAACGCACAGGAACAGATGCTCATCGGCGGCACGTTGGTGAACAGCCGTGCCTACCTCGCGCGCTTCAACTTCACCGGACCGGACCAGAACAAGAAGGTGGGCGTGCTTTCCGGTGGGGAGCGCAACCGCCTTCACCTCGCCATGACACTTAAGAACGGCAGCAACGTGCTACTCCTTGACGAACCGACCAACGACCTGGACGTGAACACGCTCCGGGCCCTGGAAGAAGGCATCGAGGATTACAGCGGTTGCGCGGTGATCATCAGCCACGATCGCTGGTTCATGGACCGTGTGTGTACCCACATCCTCGCTTTCGAAGGCGACAGCCAGGTCTACTGGTTCGAGGGCGGCTTCAGCGAATACGAGGAGAACCACAAGAAGCGGGTGGGGGATATCATACCGCACAGGCTGAAGTACAAGAAACTGGTGCGCGGCTGATCTCGAGATCGGATATCGAGGAGCCCGGCGATGAGCCGGGCTTCGTCTTTCAGTTCTCTATCTACCACCGGCACCAGCAGAAGCTCTTTGCACGCGGTTGATCACAGCGGCCACTGCCGCTGCACCAGGAAGAAGACCACCACCAGCAGGATCGCGGTGAGTGGCCCGCCCACACGCAGGAAGTCCGTGAAGCGGTAGCGGCCCGGCGTGTACACGAGCACGCACGAGGGTTCGAACGGCGTGATGAGCGAGATGGAGGCGGAGAGCATCACCGCCATGCCGAAGGTGACCGGCGATGCACCCAGCGCGGTCGCGGCGCTGATCGCGATAGGCAGCACCACCAAGGCCGCAGCGGCATTGCTCATGGGTTGGGTGAGCAGCACGGTGAGCACCATGAAGCCGGCCAACGTGCCTTGCACGCCCATCGGCGCGCAGAGCTTCACCACCCAGGAGCTGAGGAACTGATCCGCACCGCTGTTCACCATGGCCGTGCCCATGGCCGTCATACCACCGATCAGGATGATCAATCGCCAATCGATGGCGGTATAGGCTTGCACGCTATCGGTAATGCGCAGCAGCACGGTGGCGAGCGCCGCGCAGAGGAAGGCGATGGCCAACGGCACCAGCCCGGTGGTGCTCAGCACAATGGCCACCAGAAAGAGGCCGATGGAGATGTAGCCCTTGCGCACGCGTTTCGGGTCGGGGGTGAACTTCTCCAGCGAGATCAGGTTGTGCTGGTCGTTGAGTTCGTGGATGGCTTCGGGTGGACCTTGCACCAGCAGCACATCGCCCACGCGCAAACGCACCTTGCCGATGTGGCTGGACAACCGCTCTCCCGCGCGATGTACAGCGGCCACAGCCAAGCCGTACCGGTCCAGGAACCGGGCTTCGCCGATGGTGCTGCCAACGAGGCGTGAACTCGACGGGATCAGTACTTCGGTCAACAGAACGTCCTCGTTCTTACCGTTCCCGGCCATCAGTTCATCGGCCAGGATCTCAATGCCGGCCTTCTCCTTCACCGTCAACAGGGTGTCCACATCGCCCTGCACCAGCACCACGTCGCCCTCCTTGTACCGCATGCCCCGGGTACCGAACAACTGGTTGTCGTTGCGCTTCACCGAAAGCACTTCGAAGCCGCTGGCCGTGAGTTCCGAGGCGCCCACGGGCTTGTCGATCAAGCTGCTGCCTTCCAGCACGCGGATCTCGCTGGTGTACAGTCGGCCCGCGCTGACGGTGCCTTCATCGGGCGCTTCGCGCACGGGAGTGAGCCACCTGCCCAAGGTGAGCATGTACACCAGAGTGACGGCCACGAGCACCAGTCCGATCCCGAAGAAATCGAACATGCCGATGGTGGCGATGCCGTGCTGCTCCAGGTAGGCCGATACCACGATGTTGGTACTGGTGCCGATCACGGTACACGTGCCGCCCACAATGCTGGAGAAGGCCAACGCCATGAGCAACTTGCTCGCGGGGAGCTTCGACTTCTTCGCCAACGCCAGCACCGGTGGTATCAGCAATGCGGTTAGGGTGGTGTTGTTCATGAACGCGCTCATCAGCGCGGTGAAGGGCAGAAGCCAGAGCATGAGGCCTACGATCTTCGCCGGCTTTGAACGGCTCAACCGGTTCGCCACTTCATCCAGCACCCCGGAGGTTTCCACGGCGTTGGTGATGACGTAGATGGAAGCGAGCATGACGATGAAGTCCGTGCCGAACGCCGCGAAGGCTTCGCCGGTGGTGAGGATGCCGGTGAGCACCAGGACCACCAGCAGCAGGCCCGTCACCACATCAACACCGATGCGCTCGGTGCTGAAGAGGACGATGGCGGCCACGAGCAGGCCGAGGACCAGTGCGATCTCCATGGAGCTCAGCTCGGGGTTTCCACCTTGGGCAAAGCGATACCGGCCCGGTAGAAATGGTCCAGTTGCCGCCGCAGCGTATGGTAGCGGTAGAGCCCGACCACGACAAAGACCCCGCAGAGCACCAAGGAGAATTTTCCCGCCCAGCGCAGATCGCCATACCCTTCCAGTTGCAGCAATGCGATGCCCCCGATCAGCAGGTACAGCGCCGAACGGATGTAGCTGAGCAAGGTGCGCTCGTTGGCCAACCGGGTGCGCACCAGCGCCAGGTGATCGCGCAAGATCAACTCATCCGTGTTCTTGAAATCGCGATCGCCCAACAGGAGACTTTGCAGCGCGGTGGAAGTGAAAAGGGTGGAACGCATGGATGCCATAAGTCGGCCGCTGCCCGCGGGAAGTTCGGATTGCGGGTCCCAAGGTACCTGCTCATGACGCCTTTTGCGTCGAACACGCGGGCTGGTGATCTCCGCGCCCAAAGGATCGGCGCATCCTGCATCGCGCGTTCAGCGCCATCCAGGAACTCGCGCAGGCTTCTCAGGTGCAGGTCCAAGGCCTTCTCCCCGCCTTCAACTCGCGCGGGCGTTCATGCCCGTGCGTGTCAAGGCCACCTCACTGCACATGCAGCACCGTATGCCAGCGTTCCGTTCCGCTGTGTACTTCCAACACATAGGCGCCCGAAGCGCAGCCTGCCACGGAAAGCGCCGCCGCTCCAGGACCGTTGTGGGTTGATCGGGCGATGCTCCTCCCGCTCGGATCGAGCAGTTGAATGTGCATGGGCCCGAACACGTCCTTTGGCCGCGCAACGAACACCTGGTCTGTGGCCGGGTTCGGGAAGATCAGCAGGTCATCAGCATGTACCTCGGCGATCCCGGAGAGGTCGATCACCGTGAAGACGGCCGGCGCCGTGACCACGGGCAGGTTATAGTCGAAGAAGATGTTGGCGTGGTTGTGTACTTGTTCGCCGGGCAACAGGGTGGCCGACGGGCGGATGGAGAAGGTGACGAAACCATTGCTGCCGCTTTGATCGCTGGCGCTGTCCGGCAGGTTGATCGGATCAAAAGTGAACCGGAGCACACCGTCCACGAGAACCCAGGTGCAGACATGGCTGCTCGCAGTGACGGCTAGGCTATTGTGCACCAGATCGCTGCTCAATGCATCGGTGATCACTACGCGTTCGGCCGGGTAGGTCCCGGTATTTTGGAAACGGATGGTATAGGTCAAGCGCTCGCCGGCCGCGACGTCCGCAGGGAGCATCGCCTCGGGCACCACGCGCTTGTCGTTGGGATCGTAACTGCCCACCACAGAGTCCGTCAGGTTGAAGACATTGTCGAGCGGGGTGGCGTCGGTGGCGATCGGCTCTGCGCTAGCGGTGTGGCCGATGGCGGTGCCCAGTGCCACCGCGCTATCGGTGTGCAGGGTGATGGCGAACACTGCGGATCCGCCCAAGGGCAGGGGCGCTACGGACCAAGTGGCCGTGTTTCCGGTCAGCGTACCCGGTGTGGGTGTCGCGTTCACCCAGCTTTGGTCGCTATCGAAGGTGAAGCTAACCGTTCCGCCGTGGGGCACCGTTCCTACGTTCGTGCATTGTACCCATACCTCGTTCTCGAAGCCCGGCCGTGCGGGATCGGTGGTGATCGTGGTCACCAGATCCTCCACGTTCGGTTGGAGCACCACGCCGAAATCATTGAGCGAGTCCACATCGGTGAGGTTCAGCAAGGCCGCCGTGTGCGACGCCGGGGCGATGGAGACCACGTAGGGATTCGTGGATGCAGCGGTCAGCGTGTGTGTCACGGGATCGAGCGGTAACTCGAAGTAGCCCGAGGTATCGCCGGAGGTCAGGCTGTTCTGCGGGGACTCCTGCACCATCACGTAGGGGGCCGGGGGCTCTCCCGCATCGCGCTGACCGTTCGCGTTCAGGTCGTGGTAGATGTGTCCGGTGGCCAGCGGGTTCACCAGAGCGCAGGCGCTGTTCAAGGGCGTGCAGAGCGGCACGTTCTGCCCCATGTCCCACCACGGCGTGTAGTTGGGAACGCACGTGATCGAGCCGCCTTCCTGGTAAAGGATCCGGAAGTTGTTCGGCAGATGGGGAAGGCAAGTGAGGTTCGGGCAGTCGATCACGGCCACCGAATCGAGGTTCGCTGACAGCACTGTTGGCAGGGAGGAGATCGTGAGCATGGAATCCAGACCCAACTCAGACACCTGTGCGAAAAGCGTATCGGGAATGCTGGTCCAGAGCGGTAGTTCCTTAAGTTCCAGAAAATAGGGTGAAAGCACGGGTACCGGCAGAGGCAGCAGAGGAAGTTCACGTAGGAAAAGCGCGGTCGTGGATGCTGGGAGGTCGAGCGGCTGGTTGAACAGGGGCAGATCTTCAAGCAGCAGGTAGCTGAAGTCGTTCGGCAGGCCGCCGATCATGTCCGTGACCAAGGGCAGATCGAGGAGCTCGATGTTCCTCAGGTCGGGTGGTGCCGTGGTGGGCAGCCCTGTTAGTGAGGGAAGATGACGGCACCACAGGTATTGCAGGTCTGCCGGCAGGGCGGCGGGTAATGTGGTGAATGTGGGCATATCCTCGAGCGTGAGGTAGCGCACGCTGGAAGGCAGCGTGGGGAGGCTCGTCACTTGGGGCAGCGAGCGCAGGCTCATCGACATCCATGGGCCGGACAACGTCGGCAGGCTGGTGAGGGAAGGGAGGTCCAATAGGTTGATCTGCGAATTGAAGTTGCCGTTGGAAGCCAGCGGAGGTAGGGAGCTGAGTTGCGGCAGGTGGCTAAGGTCTAGCATCTGGAAAGGCTGCAAGAACGGAGGCAGGGTGGTGAGCGCCGGACAGTCGTAGACCTCCAACTGGTTGATCACATCCGGAAGCACCGGGAGGGTGGTTCCGGGATAGTGGTTTAAGAACAGTGCCTCCATGCTGGCTGGGAACGCAGGCAGCACGGTGCTGGTCGCGGTAGCCGTGTATTCCACGCTGAACACGATGTTCTGCACATATTGGATCCCGGTGAGGTCGCTCGGGTCCCATGTGATGTCGATGTTCGCCGCCAACGGGTAGGGCGGCGTTTGCTGCATCGTCCACGCCGTGTCCATGTACCCGTTCACATCCACGGAACCCGGTACCTGGCCGTTCAGCCATGTGCGTGTGTTCAGGTCAGGGATGTAGATGGTCTGGGCGCTGCTTGATAATGGCAAGAGGGCAAGCAGCCCGCCCAAGGACAGAAGGATCCGATAGTTGGCGGTGGACATCTTTCGTGGTGGTTCGGGTAGATCGGTGACTAGACGTACGGATGTGCGAAGAGCAGCCTCGTGTGCTTCCGCATGGTCTCCGCAACAATGGCGTTCAAGCGGATCGGGGATTCTTCAGGTATAGGTACTGTTTCCCTAGGCTTTGTGGAGTTGCCATGCGATAGCGGCGACATCATCCCGCACTGGTTGAAGTACAAGAAGTTGGTGAGGGGGGCACCGCCCTGATCGC
This sequence comes from Flavobacteriales bacterium, assembly GCA_017987895.1. Lineage (GTDB taxonomy): Bacteria > Bacteroidota > Bacteroidia > Flavobacteriales_F > PHOS-HE28 > PHOS-HE28. The sequence goes on from JAGNSU010000035.1 coordinate 10,448, forward strand.
TCGAAGTCTTGTCACTCTGTGAGCACGATCCGGCTCGCACCGATTCGCTGTCTTCCAACGAAGGCGCTGACCAGGTAAACGCCCGCGTTGAGGTGACGAACGTTCATTGTTGTAGATCCATCCAGTATGCGTAGATCAGCGAGATACACCGTGGCTCCCCGCATATCCGCGATCTCAAGATGGAGCGAACCGGTCAAATCTAAGGGCACCCTGATCGTGAACACGCCGGGCATTGGCCCAGGTTGGATCGTGAACGCATCTGGTGGCTTGGGGCTCCCGGCAATTTGTGCCGTTCCCAAGCATGGGTAGTCTTCCAAGGCGATGTAGTTGTTCAACCCCCAGACGCCAGCAAACCCGCCGGGGGCTTCCCCAAAGTCGATAGCGTATGGATCGAAGTCACATGCAAGGCCGTCAGCGTTCGGGTTATTGAGGGCGCCCAGATAGTTCCCGCTTCTGCGGGTGTAGATCTTTCCATTGGGGGCCAGCTGCAAACTGAACACGCTATCCAGCGTCGAGATCACCACTTTGCTTGCATTGATGATGGCGGAATCACTGCTTGACACGTCCACCTGGATGATCGATTGTGTGCCATCACCAAAGTTCTGCTTACCTGCATATAGTTTCGAATTGTCCGGTGAGAATGAGACGCCGTACCACCAGCTATTTTGAGGGACAGCCAACCCAGGAGGCGCTGCGACTCTAATGGGGTTGCTTATGGTGCCATTCGAGCGATCAAAGTCGAATAGCTCAATGTCCGAGTGTTCTGAAGTGGCCACCGCCAGCTTTGTTCCATCAGGACTGGCTTTCATTTCACCTAGGTGATCCATCCCTGAGTGGATCTTGCCTACAGTGGAAATGATGGGAGGGAATTGCAGACCGCTATTGCCGATCAAGAACGCGAAGAAGGAGTTCCCCTCATCCTCGTGCCCGACGACCCAGATATCGGTACTGTTGGCATGCGGAACAGCAGTCAACTTCTCGGATACCACCTCGGCGTAGATGATGCTGTCCTTAAAGATCACATCACCGTTGCCTGCATTGAGGGAAATGTCCACGCAGGCTAGTCTCATCCCGAAGCCTCCGAAACCACCCTGGATCTGGTTGGTAAAGACGTAATAGAGTGAATCGTTACCCGGGAATGGAACGCTCAGTACTTGGGTGATCGTGTTCTGGCTTTGTGTGACCCCGATAGGTTGGATGTAGCCATTCGGCATGTGTTGATGGTCCTTATTCCATATCCACTCGGAGTTCGTATAGAACAGCAGATCTCCAGTCATCGGGTCGGAGATCGATGAGACGCCCTCCCATCCTAAGATGGCGCCATCATAAAGAACGACAGGCTCGCACTCTTGGGAGAAATCCAAGCCTTCACCCACGTAGCCGAAGTACCACTTGTCCGCTTGATGCTGGCCGGAAGTAGGCGCTGCCCCACCTAAGAGGAGGATCGCGGGAAGGAAATGAAGGAGCGTTCTCATGTCAGTAGTGAATGTACCATGATAATCGCGTGGTCGGTGATGCGCTGCTTTGCGCATGGTCAACAAGGCCGTCCCTGCTCTACACCACCTTGCTCCGCAGCCCCTTCACCCGCAGGTCAAAGGCCTTCTCTTCCACGGGCATGCAAACCTGTGCGAACAACTCCATGTGTTCTGGGATGTGTTCGGCGGAGCGGTTCGTTCGTAGATCGAAGTGTACGAAGCTCATCCAGCACAGCGCCTTCAGCACCTTCTTCTCTTTGTCCCACATCTGCATTTCCACCTCCACATGCTTCGGGCTGTAGGTGATCAGTTGTGAGGAGATCACCACCTTTTCCATGAGGATGGCCGGGCGCAGGTAGGCGATCTGGCTGGTGCTCACCACCCAGGTGCGGCCCGTGGTGTTGGCGATGCCGTAGAGGTCGAAGCCGTACTCGTCCAGCAAGTGGTCCTCGCGAGCGTTCAGGAAGTAGTCCGTGTAGCGGCCGTTGTTCAGGTGGTTGAAGGGGTCGCAGTCCTGGAAGCGGATGGTGGCGGTGCTTTCCGGGGTTTTGGGTAGTGCGCTCATGGGGGAGGTGAAGGTAGCCTTCCGGTCTTCCGCCACTTGCTCACCCACCCCCGCCACTTGCTCGCTGGAACTTCCGAAGCGTAGGTGGCGTAGGCAGTTTCGTCCCGGCAATAGCGCCACCCCCAGCACCTCCGGTCATGAAGAACCTTCTCCTCCTCGCCTTCGCTTCCCTCGCCTTCGGAACGGCTTCGGCCCAGACCTATCCTCTGGAGCTGATCGTCTTCTACCAGCGCGCTGCCTCGGACTTTCAACTGGCCGCCCTGCGCTGCCCGGAGCAGGACGCCTGCTACCGCGAGCACGCGGCTTTCAATGCCTGCATGGCCGACCAACTGGCCGAAGGACGTATCGCCGATTGCCAGGCGCCCAGCTGTTCCCTGCGTCCGTGCGACCTGCCCATCGGCCTGGAGCCGAGCGCGCCGGTATCCGGAATGTCCATGGAACCGCTTACGCTCCATCAACCTCGGATCGGGGAATAGGGACATCGTTCGGCGAACACGCGGGACCTCCTTGCCGGGAGGTCTTGTCGTTCTTGGGGTATCCGGCACGCGGTGCTCTCGGACCTGTATATCGGCCCCGGTTTCTGGCGGTCCGGAACGCACCGATCGCCCACCAACACCCGTAATGTTGTGCAGCGAAGCGTCCCTGGAGACGGGGACAAGTTCTGGTCGGCGGACCGCCCAAGGGCACAGCCCGGGCGGTTCGCTGTTTTTGGTAGCTCCTTCAGCCGTAAGCACATCGAATGAAGCGGCGCCAGTGAAGGCTAAAGGCTGAAGGACAAAGGTTGAAGGAAAAAGAAAGAGGGTGCCGTCCGGCTTTCTCCTTTCCCCTTCTGCCTTTAGCCTTTTCCCTTCCCGTGCGTCGCCCTCCGCCTTTGTGGTTCTTCGTAGCTTCACCTGCTGAAAACCCATCGCATGAAGAAGCTTCTACCCGCTGCTGCATTCTCCCTCTTCGCACTGGCCGGCCAGGCCCAGCTCACCATCACCGACAGCCTCACCATCGGCTCCATCACCACCCTGCTGGAGGGGATCGGGGTTACGGTGAGCAACGTGACCGTGAACTGCCCGGAGCGCGCCATGGGTCATTTCATCGGCACCTCGGAATTGGCCATCACCGAAGGGCTCGTGCTGACCACCGGTGGCGCTGATCTCGTCGCAGGACCGGTCGCCAACTTCGCGACCGACTATCTCGGTACACCGGGGGATGTGGACCTGGACAACGCGCTGGGCATGGGTGGCATTACCTATGAGGCCTGCGTGCTGGAGTTCGATTGCGTTCCGCAGGGGGACACCTTGCTCTTCAACTTCTCCTTCGGCAGCGAGGAGTATCAAGAGTTCGTAGGCTCCTCGTTCAACGATGTATTCGCGATCTATCTGAGCGGGCCCGGATTCGGCACACCAACCAATGTGGCGGCCATCCCCGGCGGTACCGTGGTGTCCATCAACAACGTGAACGCCCTGCTCAACTCCGGCTATTACTACGACAACGAAGCACCCGCCGGTCAGTATGTGAGCTACGATGGATTCACCACCAACCTTACCGTCTTCGCCGTGGTACAACCCGGCCAGCCGTACCATTTCAAGGTCGCTATCGCAGACGTCGCTGACGGCGCATTGGACAGCGGTGTGTTCCTAGAGGCGTTCAGTTTTCGCAGCCCTATGCTCACTACGGCGATCAACGAGCAGGCGAGGCCCACCATGCAGCTTGTCCGTTACGGCGATGAGTTGACCATGCTGCTCCCGATGGGTTCCGCAGGCAACCAGGAAGTGCTGGTGTTCGATGCCGCCGGGCATGTGAGCCAGCGCACCAATGCGGTTGGCGGCTTCATCACGATCGGGATCCAGGACCTCAGTTCCGGCATCTATGTGGTGCGGATCGATGACCACAGTCTTCCAGCCGTGCGCTTTGTGAAGGAATAGCCCAAGCGCGAGAAGGTTAAAGGCGGAAGGGGAAAGGTTGAAGAGGAAAGAAAGAGGATGCCGTACGGGCTTTCCTCTTCACCCTTCAACCTTTTCCCTTTTCCCTTCAGGTCTATCCGCGTTTGCGCCGCAGTTCCTGAACGTCGAGCAGGTCCTTCGGCCTTGCGGACCGCAGCTTGCTCTCGATGAGGTCGTCGTAGTTGAGCACGCGGTAGTGTGCCACGGGTGTGCCAGCCAGTTCGATGCTCCTGCGCCGCACGTAGGAAAGCACGCACCTCGTCAACGAACTGCATCGGTCTTCTTGTGGACCACGAAATTGTCCGGTACCGCGCGAACTTCGAACGGGTCCTTGCCTTGGTCGGCGAAACTGCGGAAGAACCACTCGACGCGCTCGCTCGGTGAGAGGGCCATAAAGGCTTGCTCCCTGCGCAGGTTGCTTTCCTCCTTGCTTTCGAATCGGATGCGTTGGTCCATCGCCTGCTCCCAAAGATAAGGTCGCTCCAAAGGTGCTCTATAGGACTAGCCCGCGCGAAGGCAAAAGGCTAAAGGGGAAAGGTTGAAGGGAAAAGAAAGAGGATGCCATCCGGCTTTCCCCTTTCCCCTTCAACCTTTTGCCTTTTCCCTTTCCACGGCGCGCGCCCGCTACTTTCGCGCTCCGCATGGCCCAGAAGCCCTCCATCCCCAAAGGCACGCGCGACTTCTCCCCGCATGAGATGCTGCGCCGCAAGTACATCTTCAGCACCATCGAACGTGTCTTTCAGAAGTACGGCTTTTTGCCGCTGGAAACGCCCGCCATGGAGAACCTGGAGACGCTCACCGGGAAGTATGGCGAAGAGGGTGATCGGTTGATCTTCAAAGTCCTGAACAGCGGTGATGCATGGAAAGAAGTAAGCGATGACACCAAAGCGAAGCTGAAGGCAGGGGAGGAGGTCCACCCCGGAAAGCTGGCAGGCGAGCTAGCTGAGAAGGCGCTGCGCTACGATCTCACCGTGCCTTTCGCGCGATATGTCGTTCAGCACCAGAACGAGATCACCTTTCCCTTCAAGCGTTATCAGATCCAGCCGGTGTGGCGTGCCGATCGGCCACAGAAGGGGAGATACCGCGAGTTCTACCAGTGCGATGCGGATGTGATCGGGAGTAAGAGCTTGATCAGTGAGGTGGAACTCGTGCAGTTGTTCGATGATGTCTTCACCGACCTCGGTCTTCAAGTGGTGGTGAAGATCAACGATCGTAAAGTGTTGAGCGGGATCGCGGAGGTGAGCGGTCAGCCTGAAAAGGTGGTCGATATCGTGACGGCGATCGATAAGTTGGACAAGATCGGACGGGAGAAGGTGGAGGAGGAGATGCGCGCAAAAGGTGTTTCCGACGAAGCGATCAAGGGCATCGCGCCATTGTTCGCATTGAAGGGAACCTGGAATGAACAGCGTCCGATCTTGGAGCATTGGTTAGCCAGCTCGACAACCGCGAAGCAAGGCCTGAGGGACCTCGAGTTCACGTTCGAAGCGGTTGGAGCATTGAAGTCGGCGAAGTTGGAGTTCGATCCCACCTTGGCCCGGGGCCTCGACTATTACACCGGCGCCATCTTCGAAGTGAAAGCGTTGGAGGGAAGCATGCCCGGCAGCATCTGCGGCGGTGGTCGCTACGATGATCTCACGGGCATTTTCGGCTTGAAGAACATGAGCGGCGTGGGCATCAGCTTCGGCGCGGATAGGATCTACGACGTGCTGCTGGAGACGAACAAGTTCCCGGCGGAACTAGGTGGTAGCACCAAGTTGCTCTTCGCCAACTTCGGCGAGAAGGAAGCGATGCATTGCTTGAAGTTGCTGCGAACGGTGCGCGAGGCGGGCATTGCTGCAGAGCTGTATCCGGATGCCGTGAAAATGGCCAAGCAGTTCAAGTACGCCGACGACAAGAACATCGCCTTCGTGGCCATCATCGGCGAGAACGAATTGAAGCAAGGCATCGTGACCATCAAGGACATGAAGACCGGCGAGCAGAAGGCCGTGAAGCAAGAGGAACTGTTGTCAGTTGTCGGTTGATGGTTGTCCGTCGCACCATACCACCGCAACGTTTCACCAGCGAGCCTGACAACAGACAACCATCAACTGGCCACTGATAACTGACAACTGACAACCGACAACCGACAACCGGCATGCGCCCCCATCCCATCGGTACCCTCGGACTCACCCTCGCCGAACTGGACGCGATCCTCCGCGATCGCCAGCCCATCGCTCTGAGCAAGGAGGCGCAGGCCGCGATCAAGAAGAGCCACACCTACCTGCGCGATCGCCTGAAGAAGAGCGATGCGCCGATCTACGGCGTGAACACGGGCTTCGGGGCATTGCACAATACTTCCATCGCGAAGGGTGATCTGGCGCAACTCCAGAAGAACCTCGTGATGAGCCACGCCTGCGGAAGCGGCGATCCCGTGCCTGCCGAGATCGTGCGCGCCATGCTGGTGCTGAAGGTGCAGAACATGGCCTTCGGACACAGTGCCGTGGCTCCGGCCACCGTGCAGCGGCTCGTGGACATGTACAATGCGGACATGCTTCCCGTGGTCTACGAGCGCGGTTCGCTCGGCGCCAGTGGCGATCTGGCCCCGCTCGCGCACCTCAGTTTGCCGTTGATCGGCCTCGGCGAAGTGGTGCTGAAGGGCAAGCGGATGAGAACCGCCGCCGCACTGAAGCAACTCGGCTGGAAGCCGATCGAACTCGGCCCGAAGGAAGGTCTCGCCCTGCTGAACGGCACGCAGTTCATGAACGCCTATGCGGCCCTGCTCACTTTGAAGGCGACGCGCCTGGCCCAGCTCGCCGATGAGATAGCCGCGCTTTCACTGGACGCCTACGATGGGCGGATCGAGCCGTTCCATCCCTCCGTGCATGCCGTACGCCCGCATCCCGGCCAGGCAGTGGTCGCAGGGCACATGCGCGAACTCCTGCACGGCAGTGCGTTGATCGCCCGCAAGAAGGAGCACGTACAGGACCCGTATTCGTTCCGTTGTATTCCACAGGTACACGGTGCTTCGCGCGATGCCATCGCCTACGTGGAACGCGTGGTGGAACGGGAGCTGGAAGCTGTGACGGACAATCCCACCGTCTTCGATGATGAGGATCTGGTGATCAGCGCCGGCAATTTCCATGGGCAACCGCTGGCCCTGGCGCTCGACTTTCTGGCGATCGCCGTGGCCGAACTAGGCAGCATCAGCGAGCGTCGTACCTACAAGTTGATCGGCGGCCAGCGTGGATTGCCCGCTTTCCTGGTGGCCAAACCCGGCCTCAACAGCGGCTTCATGATCCCGCAGTACACCGCTGCGTCGCTTGTGAGCGCCAACAAGCAACGATGCATGCCCAACAGCGTGGACACCATCGACAGCAGCAACGGCCAGGAGGACCATGTGAGCATGGGTGCTGCCGCTGCGCTGAAGACCTGGGCCGTGGTGCATGACGCGGAACGCATCCTCGCCATTGAGTTGTTCACCGCTGCGCAGGCATTGGAGTTCCGTCGGCCGGTAAAAAGCTCCAAACGCATCGAAGCTCTCTTCACCGACTTCCGGAAGCATGTCCCCTTCCTCCGCGCGGACGCGGTGATGCACGACCCGATGGAGGCTTCGCTCACCTTCCTGCGTGCGCTACCGGTCGGGTAAGGAAGGCTTACTCGACAAGGAAACGCACCGCCTGCTCCCCGCGATCCGTTCGTACTACGGCGAAGTAGACGCCCGCTGGCAACGTGGTCAGATGCACCCGCCTTGTGGTCGCGTTCACGATCTCGGTGTTCGTGGGTAGCGAACGTCCAATGGGATCCACTAAGCGCACATCGAGGATCCGTGCGTGGTTGCTGGCAATGTGGAGATCGCCGTTGGCCACGTCGTGATAGTTGGTCAGGACCGGTGCGTCCTCCACGCCGAACGGGAAGGTGGTCTCGAAGAATTGGAGGCCATCGAATTGAGCGAGGGCGAAGGCCGGACCACCGACAAGGCCTGGATGGCAGATCACCACGGCCTGTTCGTTCGGTGCAAGATGTATCGTGTCATAGACCGCGATCCACGTCCAGGCGGTGTCTGTGATGGTGGGTCCGATGTTCAACGGGGTGATCACACCGCCCGTGGTCATGGCCCCGATGTCCAGTCCGATCGGGGGCATCCATGGCCCATCCACGTTCCGGCACCAGCCGCCGAGGAAGAACGTCATCCCATCGTAGGCCGTGGGAACAACTTGGTACAACCAGGATCCGGGACAACCCTGGGGGTTGCTCGCCTCGACCTCGGCGTTCCAGTTCCCGCTGAGGGGTGCTCCGCCCGCGGAACTCTGCGCGATGCAGGCATGATCCCAATTGCTCAGGTCGCCCTGGCCCAGGGCGTTCTCGAAACTACCGTTCAGCAATTGTGCATTACCGTTCGCGGCTATGCCAATGGCGATGAAGAGAGTAATGTGCTTCATGGGCATGGGTATTGGTCCAGCCCTAAGACGTGGTCAGCGATCGCTTTGCTGTCCGCAGTGTTCAACAATGGTCGCCCGGCTCGATCGGAGACAATGCAGAGGGATGCGGCGCCTTGCGCCGCATCCCTAGTTTTGATCTGTGAACCCCGGGCATGACCCGGGGTCGCGGAGATCGCTTTCAGGCTTGCATCAGTATTGGGTATACATGGTCACGAACAAGGGCAATACGGTCCTCTATCTCGGCGTGACCGATGATGTGCAACGTCGTCTTTTTGAGCACCGGACAGGATCCGTCAAGACATCTTTCGCTTGGAGATACCAATGTTGGAAGTTGGTCTTCATGGAGGAGTTCGCGGACATGACCGAGGCGATCGATCGCGAGAAGCAACTGAAGAACTGGAAGCGAGAATGGAAGAACGCGATCGTTGCGCGTGAGAACCCTCTTTGGAAAGATCTTTCATTGGAGTGGGACTATTCTGGCTGGTACGATCCTAATGATCCGCCGGAGGGGTTCTATCAGCAACACTTGGTAGAGAACTGGGGTGGGCCTTTACGCGATGCCGGGTCAAGCCCGGCATGAAGCCCTATATCCGAGCAGAGAAGGCGCCTTGCGCCTTCTCTGCTCGCGGTCTTCTCTTACCCCGGGCCCTGACCCGGGGTCGCGGTGGGGGTACTGTACTTTGGCCCACGATCACAATGGACATCTACCTGATCCCAGGCCTCGCCTCGGACCATCGCCTTTTCGCAAAGCTGGAGTTGCCGGGCCATACCCTTCACTATTTGGAATGGCAGCGCATGCCGGAACGTTCCACCATCGAACGCTTCGCCCGGGAGCTCGCAACGAAGGTGGATGTAAGCCGCCCGCACGCATTCGTGGGCGTGAGCATGGGCGGCATGGTGGCGCAGGAAATGGCCGCGCTCACCAAGCCCAGCAAAGTGGTCATCATCTCCAGTTGGAAGGGCCGGGCGGAGATGCCCTGGAACATCAAGGCGATGCGGGGCTGGCATCCAGAACGCTTCGTGCGCGACGTGGTGGTGCGCCGTCTGTTCCCCTATTTCCGGTTGCTGCGGTGGACCCTCGGTCTGGAGGACCGGGCTTCGCAAGAGATCGGCCAGGCCATGCTCAACACCTTCCCCGCCCGTGACCTGCGCGTGATGATCGATGCCATCGTGCATTGGGATGGACCACCTGCGCCGATCCCCGGCCTCGTGCATATCCACGGCGATAAGGACCGCTTGATGCCGATCTCCCTGATCCGCGGTGCGCGTGTGATCCACGGGGGCACGCACTTCATGGTCTACGCCAAGGGCAAGGAGGTCTCCGCAGCGGTGATGGATGCGCTGCGCGAAGGCTGATCACTGGTTGCTCAAGCGGAAGGAGATCGGGAGTTGGTAGGAGACGCGCACGGCCTCTCCCCGGTGCCGGCCTGGTTTCCAGCGGCCCATCCGCTTCACCACGCGCACAGCTTCCGCATCCAGGGTCCGGCTCACGCCGCTCAGTACGGTGATCTCCGTCACGTTGCCCTCTTCGTCCACCACGAAGCCGAGCACTACGCGACCCTGGCGCCGCGCCTCCCGATCGATCTCCGGATAACGCACCGTGCGACCGAGGTAGTCGTACAGGGCTTTCAAACCGCCGGGGTATTCCGGCGCGAACTCCGCTTCGTTCATACCCATGGTTCCCTTCGTCTTCACCGGGCTGCTCCCACCACCACCGCCACTTGGCGGAAGCGCGGATGTCTTGGCCGCATGACCTAACGTGTCGAGGTTCGGCCCGAGATCCTTGGTCCGTGCGGTGGTGTCTACGGGCGCCGCCGCACTATCCACGGCGATCGGTGGAAGGTCCGACGGGTTGGGCTTGGCACCGGTACTAGCTGCCTTGGGCTTTACCACGGGTAGGTCCGGCTTCACCGAGGAAGGCACCACGAAATCCTTCAGTTCAACGATGATCGCGCGGTCCGAGGGCGTGCGGCTGATCTCCTGCGGGCCGTAGAGCAAGCGCGGTAGTGAGAACACGAGGAGAGCAAGTCCGAACGCGATCAACGCGGAGAGGCCGAGCACGCGGTGATGTTCGCGCCGCAGACGGTACGCACCATAGGCGCGGTTCCGCTCCGCGAAGACCAACTCGTTGCGGACCGGTGAGAGCACATCGCTCCAATCGGAGCCAACGAAGGCGAAGCCGATGAGCAGAGCCAGGGCAACAAGGGCGAGGAGCAGCATGGCGAAGGGGTTTGCGTGTAGAACGGATGGTGATCATCCACCCGTACACGGCAGCCTGCCGATCCGTTCGATCGATATACCGGTCCGGCCGGTGAAGGCATCGGCTGCTGCATCGCATCTTCGTGGCCGCAACGCTCCATCATGGAAGATCTCTTCACGCTCAGTGCGCTCGTCAGTTTGCTCACCCTCACCGTGCTGGAGGTGGTGCTGGGCATCGACAACGTCATCTTCGTCAGCATCATCCTGGGCCGCATTCCGCCGGAAAAGCGTTTGCGTGCCCGCCGCATCTGGATGATCGGCGGCATCCTGCTTCGGTCGGCGCTGCTCATCGGCCTGGGTTGGCTGGTGAAGAACGGGGAGAACGAACTGTTCCGCATCGCGGACTATCCGTTCAACATCCGCAACCTCATCATGTTCTTCGGCGGCTTGTTCCTGCTCTACAAAGCGGTGAAGGAGATCCACGAAAAGCTGGAAGGCGGGGAGGAGCATGCCACACCGGCGGCGGCCAAGAAGGCCTTCGCCGCGCTCGTGGTCCAGATCCTCCTGGTGGATGCCGTCTTCTCCTTCGATAGCATCGTTACCGCCATCGGCCTGGCCGATCATGTGGAGGTGATGATCACCGCCGTGGTGATCGCCATGGTGGTGATGTTCTTCTTCGCCAACGCCATCAGCAAGTTCATCGAGAAGCACCCCGCGCTCAAGATGCTTGCCCTTTCCTTTCTGGTCATGGTAGGCTTCATGCTCTTCTTTGAAGGGCTGGAACCTTTGCATCACAGCGAGATCCCCAAGGGCTATGCCTACGTGGCCATGGCCTTCAGCTTCGGCGTGGAACTGCTGAACATGCGCGTGCGGAAGCATGTGGTGAAGCTCAATAAGTAGCGAGGAGCGGAAGGGTCCACGATGTGATCCTACGGGGAAGCTTGGCGCGAACGGGTTACCCCTACATGAAAGAAAGGCAGGAACCGAAGTCCCTGCCTTTCCATTGCACTTTGGTGTATCCCGTAAAGGGACCATCGGAACGTTCCGTTCCTACTTGCTCGTGGGGACATCACCCACAGGAGCACCCACCAGATCGAAAAGCTCATCCAGCTTGGGCACCAGGATGATCTCCGTGCGGCGGTTGCGGGCACGATCCTCCACATTGCGGTTGCTGGCGATCGGTTGGTATTGGCTGCGTCCTGCGGCCTGCACGCGTTCCGGCGGCACAGAGTAGGTGGTGGTGAGGAGCCGAACGATGCTCACAGCACGTGCGGTGCTCAGGTCCCAGTTGTCCGTGTAGCGCGAGGTTTTGATGGGAATGCTGTCCGTATGGCCTTCCACCATCACATTGATATCCGCATTGGCGCGCAGCACCTCGGCCAATTTGCCTACCGCCACCGCACCCTTGGGATCCACCTTGGCACTGCCACTGGCGAAGAGCAACTTCTCTGAAAGTGAGACGTAGATCTTTCCGTCCCGCTCGGTAATGGTCAGATCATCGGCCTTGAAGTTCGCCAGGGCATCGGAGACCTTCTTGCGCAATGAACTCATGGCGTCCGTCTGCGCGCGCAACCGGGCGTCCAGGTCGTCCATGCGCTTCGCTTTCACGCGAAGCTCTTCTTCTTTGGCACGCAGCTCCCGGCCGCGTGCTTCCAGTTGTGCCTTGGTCATGTTGGCATCGTCCTGCAGACCGAGGTACTCCGCGCGCATTCCGCGTAGGTCCGCGGTGCATGTGGCGCTGTCCGCCCGGAGGCGGTCAATGGTGGCCGCTCGTGCGGCGGCTTCCTCTTTGTACCGGGCCATCTTGCAGCCCGATCCGAGAAGTATGATCACTGCGAGCGTTGCCGCTGTAGCGAGGGGTGTAAAGGTGTTTCGCATGGGTCGTTCAATTTGTCTTGTTCAACTCGGGGCTCAGTTGTTCTTGTCCACCGCGTCCTTATCATCATCACCGATGTTCACCCCGAGGGTGAGCAGGTAGGTGAGGTAGCGGCTATCGAGGTTCTGTACCGAGACATCGTCGTTGTACACGCGGCTCAGACCAAGGCTCACGCTTGGTTCCAGGGTGAACATGCCCATGTCCAGACCAAGAGCAACGTCCAGGTTCCAGAGCGCCTCATTGAACTCCCCATCATTGAAGCTGATGTCCGAATCCTTCACATCCCGGCTCAGGGCCACATCGAACGTAGGACCGACCGCGAGCCGCATGTCGAATTGGTACTTGTCAATAAGGCGATACCCGCCCATGAGTTTCAGCTTCAGGTTGGTTACCACGAACCGCCCGCTTTGGGCGAGGGTATCGGAGTATTCAATGAAAGTGGAATTCCGGCCGATGAAGGCACCGGGCTGCAGGTAGACCTTGTTACCCCAGCGTACATCCGCCCCTACCAGGAAGCCGACGCGCGCGGAGTACGTGATCCCCACAGGGGGCTTGGTGATGTTCTGATAGGTGACCCCTACCTGTGGGTTCACCTGCCACTGGGCGTTCGCTGCGAAGCCAAGCGGTGCAACGGCCAGCGCGAGTAGAATGTGTTTCATGTGCGGGTTTGATGTGGGCCTACTTAGCCAAGGCCTATGCCGCGAAGCGGATGTGCTGCGTGCCTAAGGGCAGGGGGCGAACGCGCGAACCCCGCACTGGGCGCGCAGAAGCAAGCTTCGCCCCAACTTGGGCATACCATGCGCGAACCCGCCCCAAGGAGGCCCAGTGCGCGCGACGCCGAGATAGGGCACGAGATCGGGGGTGCCAGGGCGGGCTGTCAGTTGTTGGTTGTCAGTTGTTGGTTGTCAGTTGTTGGTTGGCAGTGGGCAGCTACTGGTCGCGGAGCGCGTTCACACACGCACCGACACCATGCACTATCAACCATGCCCTGCCAACTGATCCTTCACCACACCACCGGCCGAAGCACCAGCGCGCATGCGCCGCTCGCCGGCTCCCGCATCGCGGCGCAGTGCATGCGCTCGGGCGGCAGGGGCACCCAGCGTGGCGTGGGGGCGAGGCCCTTGGCGAACTCCACCACCGGGCGCGTGTAGCACAGCAGTTGTTGGGCGGCGGGCGGGCGGCAGGTTTTGGGCAGCAGTAGCACCAGGGCCAGATGGTCCTCCAGCCCTTCCAAGAATTCCAATCCGGCATTGGGGCTTGGCTCTTTGGGCCAGAGGCGCGCATCGCGCGGTAGGCCGCTCAAGGTGGTTTGGGTATGCAGGCCTAGGGGTTTCCAGGTATACCAGGTGCTGCCCGGGCGGCGCTGGCATTTGTGTTGCTGCCAGAGGCGCTTCATGGTTCCACTATCCCACAAGCAACGCCGCTTGCCTTCCTTATCGGTGTAGGTGGTGCGCAGCATAAGCGCCTTCAGTGCCGCGAGGCATTTACGGCAGCCCTGCGCGCGGCTGCGCAGCAGGCGGCCCGTGCAGATCAAGTGGTCATCGCGGAATACCAGCAAGGTGAGGATGCCCGGCCAGGGACCCCTGCCGAACACCTCGATGGCGAAGCCCGCCGCCCACATACCCCAAAGCAGCCCAACACCTTATTTACTTGCAATCCCGAAAACCGGGGGTGGGATGGAACGTGAACTGCGGCATTCCTGTCCTTCTTCAGCGCCGGTCCCGAAGTAGATCATGATCGTTCAGCGGTTATGTGGTGATCTGATGTTCGATCGCGATAGCAGGGACCGGACGGATCCCGGTGATCCCTTGCTCCGAGCACAAAGATCTCTGCGCACGACATATGCTGTACCGGTATTTTACACGGGGTGGTTTTCCAAGCCGCTCGTGCCCATCCCGGTCCATGTCCAGCGAGGTCCAGTGGAAGTCTCCTGCCTTCCGCATGTGAGCTAGATTGCGAACCGGTTCGCTAGTTTAGGGGGCCTCCTACGAACCGGACGACAGTGACGAAGAACAGTATCAAGAAGGTCGACAAAAGCGCGGATCTGACGATGTATCGCGATCTAGTTCTTGCGTCGCTTGACTACTACCTCGAGACGGGTCTAATGAAGATCAAGACCGACGCTTATGACTCCGACGAGCATTTCAAGAAATTGAAGCGAGAGGCTGAAGTGCATTGTAAAAAGGGAAGGCTCACGTTGCTTAAGCGATGGTTCCGCGACTTCACGGAAATGCAGGTGGAGGAGTGTGACTTGGTGTTCAACAAATATTTGCAGGTTAAGACTGGCTACGACATCGACATCTTCAGATCATATCATCAACGGGTGGACCGCGTTGTCGAGAAGGGCAGGATCACCACCGACAACCAGTTCTACGACATCACCATCATGGTCGACCAATTATGCCAGATTGAACCCGTAGACCATGGCAGAATAGAACTGCTGAACAGACTATTGAGCGCCTACGAGCAACGCAAGTCTGGACTGAAGGGAAAAGCGGCATCGTAGCCTGGGCCAACGCCCTCCATTACCGAGCGCCTACTGCTGCCCCGCCCCAAAAACGTACTGCACCATGTTGGCGCCCATCTGTAGCGCCTTGGTGCGGATGGCCTCGCTGTCGCCATGTACTTCGGGGTCCTCCCAGCCATCGCCCAGATCGCATTCCAGGTCGTAGAAGCAGACCAGGCGGCCTTCCCACAAAAGCCCGAGGCCCTGGGGGGGCTTGTCATCATGCTCATGCACTTTGGGCAGGCCGTTGGCGAAGTCGAACTTCTGGTGGTAGATGGGGTGCGCGAAGGGCAGGGGCACGAACTCCAACTCAGGGAAGACCCGCTGCATCATGGGGCGGATGAAGGGATCGAGGCCATAGTTATCGCTGATGTGCAGGAAGCCACCACCGATCAAATAGTTGCGCAGGTTCTCCGCCTCCGCCGGGCTGAACACGATGTTGCCGTGCCCGGTGAGGTGCAGCAACGGATAGGTGAAGAGGTCCGGGCTGCCGGGTTCCACGGTGGGCACGTCCGGGTTCATAAGGGTGCCCAGCTGCGCGTTGCAGAACTTCACCAAGTTGGGCAAGCTGGTGGGGTTGGCGTACCAATCGCCGCCGCCGTTGTACTTGAGCAAGGCGATGCTGTAGGTGTTCTGCGCCGAAGTGGTGAGGCGCCCCAGCAACGCGGCGACCAGTACGAGCAGGGAAAGGCGGATGTGCATCGGGGGCGAAGTTACCGCGAAGGCGCGCCGCCGTTCTGCCGCGCGAGGCTCATCCAGGTGCAGGCCGCCAGGGCGGCGGTCTCCGTGCGAAGTCGGGCTTCGCCCAGCCCGATGGCCTGGAAGCCATGGGCCAACATGGTCTTCGCTTCTTCCGCGGTGAAGTCGCCTTCCGGGCCGATGAGCACGAGGACATCCGAGCTCGGGGTGTAGACCTGCATCAAAGGGGCGGGTGCTCCTTCGCACCAACCGAAGTAGCGTTGGGCTGGCAGGGTTTGCTTCAGCAAATCGCTCAAGGTGGTCGGCTCATCCACCCGCGGTAGCCAGGCGCGCTGGCTCTGCTTCATGGCACTGAGCACCACTTTCTGCAAGCGGTCCAGCCGCAACTTGCTGCGTTCGGTGCGTTCGGTGAGCAGCGGTGTGATCCTGTCCACACCGATCTCGGTGGCCTTTTCCACGAACCATTCGGTGCGCTCCATTTGCTTGGTGGGCGCCACGGCGAGGTGGATATTTCCGTGTGTGGGTGCGGGATGCAGCACCCGCGATCGCACCACGGCGCTCGCCGCATGTTTTCCCACGGCATCGAGCACGGCTTCGGCCACGGTGCCGCGCCCATCCACCAGCACGACGGCATCGCCCTCGCGCAAACGCAACACGCGCAAGGCATGGCCCGCTTCTTCTTCGCTCAGCTCCACGCGGTCCGCCGTGAGATCGGGGCAGTAGAAACGATGCTTCATCGTGTGCGCATTGGAGAACGGTCCAGACGATGCAGGGCCACCAGAACGAGCAGCGTGACGAACACGAACGCGAGGGTGGCGGTTCGCGGGCCCATGCCGAAGGAGACGGGGAGCTGCATATCGGTCCAGGCGCCGTCGCGCAATTTCGGGATCAGGATCTCTTCGATCGGTCGCTGCACTTCGGTGGGGAAGGAATACCAGACGGTGTTTTTGGCGGCGAAGGCGATGCCGATGCCCAGGGCACTGAGCACCACAAAGGGCCAGCGCATCCACCGGTGTTCCGCTACCAAGGGCAGCCCGCGAAAGGCCAGCAACACCGCCGCAGCGGAAAGATGCCGGGGCCCGATGGCCCAGCCGCCCCACCACATGCCATAGCTGGCGATGAGGAGGAAGGAGAGCAGACAGGGGATCATGATCTCGGCGTTCGTCCTCAAGCCGCGCGTGCGCAGAGCGAGCACGAGCGCCAATACCACCAACAGCATGACGGGCATGTACACGAAGAGGCCGCGATAGGTGCTGAAGGTGAGCCCCCATAGCGAGGTAAGGGTGGGATGCGCCATGCCGAAGCTGTCGTGCATAAAGGTGTAGTTCGCCTCATGCTGGTAACCCACGGAGAGCGGATCGCCGGTGAGGACCGCGTTGTAGGCGAGCATCAGCACCAGCAGCGGCGATCCGCCCCATGTGAAACGAAGCACATGCTGGAGGGAGACCTTTCGATCCGCAGCGCTGAAGAAGATCCAAACCACCCATGCCAAAGGGAAGAGCACGAGCGGATACTCGCACAGCACGGCACAACCGCAGAGGGCCCCGGCCACGAAATGCCGCTCGTGTTCCAGCGCGATGAACGCCAACAACAGGAAAAGCGCGCCCAACAGATGCGCGTTGAAACTGCCGCTGTACACGAACAGGAAGGAGCCTAGGAAGGGAAGCGCGGCGAGCAGGGCAGGGGAGAAGGCGCTGGTTCTGGAACGGATCCGCGACCAGCACAGCGTGATGATCAAGGCGAGCGGAACGCTTCCGCAGAGGAGGCCACCGAGCATCAACAGTTTGTCGGTCAACAGTCCGTGCTCGCCGGGACCGAGGATGCCGAGGGCCACGAGCGGTGCGTAGACGGGGATCATGAGCAGCGCGGGCAAGGGGGCTTTGTCCGAATAGTAGTGGCCATCGATCAAGGCCTTGTCGCCGGTGAGTTCATGGTAGGCATCGATGCGCAAGGTGCCATGCTCCACCACGGCGGCCACCATGGCGGCTCGGCTCACGGTGTTGGCGTTGAGGCCGCGGTCCAGATGCCAGCCGCAGAGCAGCAGGGCGCAGAGGAAGAACAGCACAATGCGCCCACGGCTCAGCGGTTCCGCGTCGGCAGTGCGCTCGTTGACCGCTACGGTCATCGCAGGTTCAAATTGCCCATCGGCGCGAAGGTGGGTGATCGCCCGGGGAACCTCGATAGACTTTCAACAAGCCCTTGCGGGATCCGCGGATCCGCCTAGCTTGCCCTTACAATCCATCGCCATGCTACGC
>JAGNSU010000036.1 GCA_017987895.1 Flavobacteriales bacterium
AGCGCACGCCGTCGGTGGTGGTATCGCCGTAGTCCCACAGGTAGTCGAAGGGACGCAGCAACACGTTGCGCTTTATCTTGTCGGTGAAGTTGTTCAGGTCGAAACGCACGCGGTGGTAGGCCTCCATCCGGTAGGCGCTCAAATGCTCCGGTCGGTTCTCCTCCTTGCGCGCGATCACCTTGCGCAACACGGCGAAAGCGGGGTTCTCGCCCGGCCGCACAGTGAACATGTCCATTTGGATCGCCGATGCGAAGAGTTCCACATCGATGTACTCCGCTGTGCCCTCGGCCACAGGCAGCACCTGCCGATGGTAACCCACCAGCGAGACCACCAGGGAATCGAACGCACGACCGGTCTCCAGCGTGAAGTAGCCCAGCGTATCGGTGACCGTGCCGACGTTGCCCCCTTGGAACGCGACGGTGACGAAGGGTAGGGGCTCCAACGTGGTGCCGTCGGTCACCCGGCCTTCGATCCGTGTGCGTTGGGCGCTGCTCTGGATCGCGATGAACGCGAGCCACAGGGTCCATATCCCCCGTCGCCATGCTGCACCGCTCACCTATTCCGGATATTTGGGCCAAGCTAAAGAACAGCCCGCCGGCGCGACAGCGCCCACCGTGCGCATCGACCTCGGCCCCCGCGTTTACCTCGACCTGCGCTCGCACGCCGCGTTCGGTTCCAATGCGCGCAATTGGTTCGGGCTGCTCTGGCGGCACTACCACCGCATCAGTCCCCGGTTCGTACCCCGCGTGCTGGTGATCACGCTCACGGTGGTGGCCAGCTCACCGGCGCGGTTGATCGAGCGGCTGCGGTTCAACCAGCGGATCAGGAACACTACGCCCCAGGATCCCATCTTCATCCTCGGCCATCCACGCAGTGGCACCACCTACTTGCACTACATCCTGAGCCGCGATCCGCGCTTCGCGTTCTGCGCGGTGTACGAAAGCCTGATGCCTTGGGTCTTCCTCTCCTTTGGCCGCCCGCTGCGCGCCATCCTGCGCCGTGCGCTCCCCGCCACGCGGCCCATGGACAACCTGCGCATGGGGGCCGAGCTGCCCAAAGAAGAAGAGTTCGCACTGGCCTGCATGGGTCCTGGATCGATGGTCACCGGCTATTTCTTTCCCCGGAAGATGGTGGCCATGCTGGATCGCTACGTGCTGCTGCACGATGCGGCGGACAAGCGCCAATGGCAGGCACACTTGCTCCACCTGGTACGCAAGCTCACGTTGAAATACGGTCCACGTCCACTGCTGCTGAAGAGCCCCTGGAACACCGCCCGTGTGAAGGAGATCTTGGAGGTGTTCCCCAACGCGCGTTTCATTCACATCCATCGCGATCCCTTCACCGTGTTCGCGTCCAACCTGCGGCTGTACGAGAAAACGCTGCCGATGCTCACGTTGCAGACCTACTCCGCAGCGGATGTGGAAGACTTCGTGCTGCACGGTTACAAGGTGATGATGGAGAAGTTCCACCGCGAGAAGGCGCTGATCCCACCTGGCCACCTGGTCGAGTTCAGTTACGAGGAGTTCATCGGCAAGGAGATCGACATGTTGGAACGCGTCTACGCGCAACTCGGCCTCCCCGACTTCCAGAAGGCACGGCCGCTGTTGGAGAAGGAGGTGGCCGCGCACGATGACTACGTCACGAACGACTACAACCTCGATCCGGCCACGCGGGTGCGGATCCAACACGAATGGGGCCATGTCATGGATCGGTCGGCGGCCGATAACCGCGTCCGCGCCTAAACCCGCTTCACCTTTCCCGTCGCGGTCATCGCCAGCGCACCAACGAAGTGGATGCGTTGCGGCAACTTGTAGGCCGAGAGGTGTTCGCGGCAGAAGGAGACGATATCCTCGGCATCCACCTGGGCGCCCGGTGCCAATACGACCTCAGCTTCCACGATCTCGCCGAACAACGGATGCGCGCCACCGAACACGCGCGAAGCTTGCACCTGCGGGTGGGCGTTGACGACGGCCTCCACGTCCTCGGGGAACACTTTGTTGCCCGCGATGTTGATCATGCTCTTGCGACGGCCTTTGATGCTCACCAACCCGTCCGCAGTGCGCACCGCGAGATCGCCCGTGAGGAACCATCCTTGCTGCAACACCTGGTCCCGCGATACAGGTGGGGAGAGGTAGCCATCGAAGAGCCCTGGACCCCGCACGGCCAGCAAGCCGGTGCTGCCATCGGGCAAGGGGTGCAGCGCATCATCGAGGATCGCGACCTCGTGATCGGGCAACGCATGGCCCACCGCTTCGGGTGCTTCATCGGAGCGCTCCGTATTGATGATGGGCAGCCCCACTTCGATGATCCCGAAGGCCTGGCTCACTGGCAACCCGAACCGTTCCTTGAACTGCGCGCAAAGGCCTGCGGGAAGACCCGCCGAGGTGGAGATGACCTGACGCAAATTGCCCAGGGAGGCGACGATCCGGTCCGCGACGAGCAAGCGGATGTGCGTGGGCGCCGCATAGAGCATGGTGCCCTTGAAGCGTTCCGCGCAACGCGCGATGGCCTGCGCGGTGAAATCCTCACAGAGGATCACCGCCGTGCCGAAGTATAGATAGAGCATGATGGACACCACGAAATGGTAGGCCATCGGCAACACCCAGACCACGGCATCGTGTTCGGAAAGTCCCAGGCCCTTGTTCGCGGCTTCCACACGTTCGATCACCGTGCGATGCGAGAGCACCACACCCTTCGAGGTGCCGGTGGTACCCGAGGTGAAACGGATGAAGGCCGCTTCGGCGATATGCGGTGCGATGCGCTCTTCCGCGCGATGCATCCGCCGCAAGTGGAAGTGCCGTGTACCGATGAGGATGGAACGTTCCTCCTCCCCTTCGCTCAAGAGCGCATGGAGACCGACCCCTTCGATCAGCGCATCGCGTTCGGTCGTGGTGAGATTGCTCGCGATCGGCACCACCACCGCACCGCAGCGCAGGCCCGCCAGCATCGCTATGATGAACTCCGCACTGTTGTGATCGCTGATCCCCAGACCGGTCCCGGCTTTCACGCCCGAGGAAACGAGGTCATCCGCGACGTGTTCGGCCGCATCGATCACCTGCTGGAACGTGAGCGTACCCTCTGCACAGTGGATCGCCGGCCGATCCGGCCAACGCTCCGCCCGTTGCTTGATGCGCTCGAAAATGTTCATGCGTAACGATCAAATGTAGACCTGTGCGCGTCTCACACTTTCGATCGCGGCATCCATGTCCTTGCGCAGTGCGGCGGCGGCCGCGAGCACACCGGCCGCGTAACCGGTGCCCAGGCAGGTGCCGATCACCCGCGCGCTGGCGATCGCCTCTTCGGTGGCACTGATCGTGCGGCCTGCGAGGAACAAGTTGCTCAAGGTGGCCGCCCGCAGCGCTCCCACCGGGACCTGGTAGTGCTCTCCTTCTTCGAAATAGCGCATCGCCACGTTGCGTTCGGCGCCCCAGAACTCGATCGGCCAGGCGCCGTTGGCGACACCGTCAACGAACTTCCGGCAGGTCATCACATCCTCCTGCTCCAACGTGTAACGACCCTGGGCACGTTGCTGAGTGCGCACGCCGACCTCGGGTGCTATTATGCTCACATCCGCATGATGGAAGGCTTCGACATCCGCTTTAAGCAGTGCGGCTATTCCCTTCGCCACTAGTTGCCCACTGGCTTGCAAGGCGTCGAGGTCCGTGGTCTCTTCCACCTGCTCGCTGAAGGCGATCTTCAAGCAGACCTGGCCGTCGCGCAATGAACCGGGGACCACGGAAACCGAGCCACGCCCCTTGGGATCCGCGCGCAGCATCGCACGGGTCACGGCCATGTTCAATACGCCTTCCTCGTTCGCCCTTACCCCGCGCATGCAGAACACCTGCGCGGGCCGCTGGTACCGCTGCGTGCGGATCATCGGCGCACCGGACAGTTCGGCGAGGAGGCCCGTGCCGGTACAATCCACCATGCTCGATGCACGGATCTCCATCACCCCGTCCTGGCCGCGGGCTGTAACGGAGATCAAGCGGTCGCCTTCGGCATGGCAACTTTTGATGGAGGTGCTCGTGCGTAGCTCTATACCGGCCTCGCTCAACAGCCGCGTGCCGAGTTCCTCGAACACGTCGTAGTCGTAAGGCAGGAACCAGAGCCCTCGTACACCGGCGACCGCGTGCGTGCCACTGCGCCCGGCGAGCTGCTCACAGAACTCGCGCGGAAAACCGTTCATGGCGTACCTCGCTTCCGATCCGTCGCGCAAGTAGATGCCACAGATCGTACCCACCATCGCCGCAGTGGCCTTCCCTCCGGTGAACGCACCGCGTTCGATCACCACGACACGCGCACCGGTCCTGCTGGCCGCCACGGCAGCGGCGATGCCCGCCGCACCTGCGCCGACCACGAGCACCTCGGTAGTGATCGTCGGCTCAGAACGCATGCTCCCCGGTGCGCAACAAGGCGTTCAATTGCCGCTCGAACAGGTCCATCTCCTGCGCGCTGATGGCTTCCTCCACCGATGCGAGGACCACTTTCAGTTCCCCGGCGTGACGCATGAAGGTGATGGTCAAACCAGGCGGGCAGGGCGCCGGCGGATAGTTGAGCACTTCGACCACGTCCACACCCGCGAAGGTGCGCAACTCGTCATGATCTTCGCCGATGTCCGAGAAAGCGAAGCTGGCGTAGGCACCACGCATGGGCAGGTTTACCATCGCACTGAACCACCACAAGGGGATGTGACGGAGCACTTCGAGCAGCGAAACGTACTTCGCGGGCAGCCCCGTAGCGATCTGCTCCTTGATCTGGTCGTTGATGGAGGCGACGCTCGTGGCCACCGAACCCAGGGCCTGGTCGTGCAACCGCACGAAAACGAAGGAAAGCTGGTTGGAAAGAAGATGTCCGCGCACGCCGCGCGGTCGACGGCTCAATGGCATGGACACCCAGAAATACGGATGTCGTTCACGACGCCGCACGAACACGGTACGCAGTGCCATGGTCGTCGCCGCCAGATGGAAATGCGAACGGCCCAGCCGTGCGCCCTGTGCCCAGGCCTGTTGATCCACCACCTGCGTCTCGCTCGCGGAGAAACGGATCACGCGCGTGCGCATCCCGCTTAGCGGCGGTCGGCCCTTGACCCACAGCCGAGCGAGGTACCAGAACGGCGAACCGAGCATATAGAACATCACCTGCACGGCATGCTTCAAGCGCTTGGGCCAGGGCTCCGGGGAGGGTTCAGGAAAAAGCGCTTCGCCGCCCATGCCTGGTCCCTCTGGATCGAGGACCCTGGCGAGGTTCATCATACCCCGTTGGTCGAAGAGAGCGTGATGGGCGGAGATCACCAGGCTCTTGGATCCATCGTTGAACGCGACGAGATCGATGAAGGCCGCACCGGTCTCCAACGAAAGATCACGGTTCAAGACCACCGCCTCGAAGTCCGCACGATCCATCGCGGTACGCACCTCCACGCCACCGGGAAGATCCGCTCCCTTATCCTGGTACCAATAGGGCGCACGCGCGATGGGCCGTGCCAGGCGGATGCGCCGCACCAGCATGAAGATCCCGTTGCGCAGCACGTGGCCACGTAACTGCTCGAGGTCCGCGGATGGGGCAAGGCGCAATTCCAAGCGCACCACATTGCCTTGCTGGCCCTGCTTGCGCATGTGCCGGTCCAGCAACAATTGGAAGTTGTCCGCGCCGGTAATGGGCTGCGTGAGGAAGGGAGTGAACGGGCGGTGGATCACGGACGGCGCAACGCTGCTGGCCGGCATCCGTCGCTCATGGCCAAAGGTAGAAGGGACCCAGAGGCGGGACCCGCCTCCCCCGAACCACGATCTATCGCGACGGAAGCAGCGCGTCCAAACGTGCCTGAATGGCACACCGGGCCAGGGACTTGGCGGTGCGCAGATTCTCCGGGTGCAACGCCTTGTCCGGTAGCGCCACTCCGTGCTTCCGTTCCAAGTATAGGACGAGTTCGATGATCGACATGGAATCGATGCCGAGCTGCGCGAAGGGTAGGTCCGGATCGATGGATACTTGCTTGGCGAGCACGTGGGAGCGCAGGTAGGCACAGAGCTCCTCGGCCAGTTCATGTTCGTTGCTGGACATCGCCTTTTCCATCGAAGGCCGCGAATTTAGGCGGATATACCCCATCCTGTAAATTGGCCCGTGCGCGGCGGGCCGTGCGCTCTCCATGGACCAGCCCTCGCACGCCACCATCGCTCCACCGAAGGGCCCGCGTTCCGAAGCAGGGCTGAACTGCGCCATCGTCGGCGCCGGTTTCGGGGGCATCGCGGTGGCGGTCCGGCTGGCACAGCAAGGGCATCGCGTCACGGTGTTCGAGGCGAACGCGATCCCCGGCGGCAAAGCGGCCGAGTGGCGCATCGGACCCTACCGGTTCGACATGGGGCCCACGATCCTCACCATGCCCGCCTATGTGGACGCACTTTTCGCCTTGTGCGGCGAAGATCCGCGCGACCATTTCAACTACGACCAGCTCGACCCGAGCTCCCAGTTCCTTTTCGAGGATGGCACGGTGGTGCGCATGCACGCCGATGCGGAGCGGCTGGCCGATGAGTTCGCCGAGCGCACCACCGCGGGCCGTGCGAGCGTGTTGGAATTCCTGCGCCGCAGCAAGGTGAAGCGCGAACTCACGGACGAAGTGTTCCTGCAACGATCCCTGCACCGCATCCGCAACTACTTCAACGGACCGACGCTACGGGGCGTGCTCCAATTCCACAAGGTGGAGGCCTTCACCAGTATGGCCCGCGCCAATGCAACGCTCTTCCGCGACCCGAAGGCGGCCGCGATCTTCAACCAATACGCCAGCTACCATGGCGCGGACCCTTATGCCGCGCCCGCCACGCTGAACTTGATCGCCTACTACGAGCTGGCCCTCGGTTCCTATTCCGCGAAGGGAGGTATGCACGCTGTGGTCCGTGCGCTCGTGGCCCTGGCGCAACGGCAAGGCGTGGAGTTCCGCTTCAACACCCGCGTGGAACGGATCGTGGTGGAGCGTGGTGAGGTGCGCGGCGTAGAGGTGAACAACGAACGGAGCAGCTTCGACCTGGTGGTGAGCAATGCCGATGCGCACAGCACGTACCACCGCCTCCTACCCGACCAGCGCCGGCCAAAGGGCACCTTGGACCAGCCGCGCTCCAGTTCCGTGATCGTGTTCTACTGGGGTATGGACCGCACCTACCCCGCTCTCCAGTTGAACAACATGCTGATGAGCAACGACGGCCGCGCCGAGTACGATCACATCTTCAACAAGCACAGTCTCTTCGAAGATCCGTCGATCTACCTGCATGTGAGCGCCAAGGCGCACCCGGACGATGCACCTCCGGGCCATGAGAACTGGTTCGTGATGGTATCCGTGCCCCACAACACCGGCCAAGATTGGGACAGCTTGATCCGCACGACCAGGCAACGGGTGATCGCGAAATTGGAACGCATGCTGCGCGCACCGGTGGGAACGCACATCACCGTGGAGCATTTGCTCGATCCCCGCTCGGTGGAAGCACTTACCTCCAGCGCCTTCGGAGCCATCTTCGGCAGCAGCTCCAGCGGTGTGTTCGCAAGCTTCCTGCGCCACCCGAACTTCTCCCGAAGGATCAAAGGCCTCTATTTCTGCGGAGGAAGTGTACATCCGGGCCCGAGCATTCCGCTGTGCCTGCTTTCCGCGAAGATCACCGCCGACCTGATCGCGGAGCGGGAACGGAAGTGAGCTTCCCCGGAGCGTCGATCAGACGTTGAAGAGGAAGTGCATCACGTCGCCATCCTTCACCAAGTACTCCTTGCCTTCCACACGCAACTTGCCCGCAGCGCGGCAGGCGGCCTCGCTGCCCAGGGTGATGAAATCGTTATAGCTCATCACTTCCGCACGGATGTAGCCCTTCTCAAAGTCGCTGTGGATCACGCCCGCGGCTTTGGGACCGGTGTCGCCCTGATGGATGGTCCAGGCGCGCACCTCCTGCACGCCAGCGGTGAAGTAGGTCTGTAGCTTCAACAGGTGATAGGCGGCGTGGATGAGCTTGTTCACGCCGGGTTCGTCCAGGCCCATGTCTTTCAGGAACATCTCGCGCTCCTCGGGGGTCTCCAAACTGGCGATCTCCGCTTCAATGGCGGCGGTCACGAAGATCACCTCGGCTTTCTCGTTCGCCACGGCGGCCTTCACCAGGTCCACATACTTGTTGCCGGTCACGGCGCTCTTCTCGTCCACGTTGCACACGTACATCACCGGCTTGGTGGTCAGGAGCTGGAACTCGCCCACCAGGGCCGGGTCATCGTTCGCCGAAACCACGGTGCGGGCGCTTTCGCCCCGGAGCAGGGCGGTACGGATGCGTGTGAGCAGGTCGAAGCGGCGCTTGGACTCCTTGTCGCCGATCGAGGCTTGCTTCTCCACCTTCTTGATCCGGGCCTCCACGGTCTCGAGGTCCTTCAGCTGCAGCTCGATGTCGATCACCTCCTTGTCGCGTACGGGATCCACACTGCCATCCACGTGTACCACGTTGGGATCGTCGAAGCAGCGCAACACGTGCAGGATGGCATCGCACTCGCGGATGTTGCCGAGGAACTGGTTGCCGAGGCCCTCGCCCTTGCTGGCGCCTTTCACCAGGCCGGCGATGTCCACGATCTCCACTGTGGTGGGCAGGATCCGTTGGGGGTTCACCAGTTCGGCCAGCTTGTTCAAGCGCGCATCCGGCACGGTGATGGTGCCCACGTTGGGCTCGATGGTACAGAACGGGAAGTTGGCCGCCTGTGCCTTCGCGTTGCTGAGGCAGTTGAACAAGGTGCTCTTGCCCACGTTGGGCAAGCCGACGATACCGCACTTCAATCCCATGGTCTCCTAAGGCGAAGGGTGCCTCTTGGCACCCTTCCTTGGTTAGTGAACTCGGAGGGAGTCGAACCCCCAACCTCCTGATCCGTAGTCAGGTGCTCTATCCAATTGAGCTACGAGTCCTCTCAAAAACGGGTGCGAAGATAGAAAAAGCGGGGCGCCGTCCTGCGCTATCGTTACTAGGGCTTGTAGTGCTTCATCGCCTCGGGCATGTAGGCCTCCAGATCGCGGATCCGGGTCGCATCGCTTGGGTGCGTACTGAGCAGTTCCGGGGGCTTGCCACCGCCGCTTTGGGCGGACATGCGTTCCCAAAATTTCGGCGCTGTGCGGGGATCGTATCCGGCCATGGCCATGAACACCAGACCCATTTTGTCGGCCTCTGATTCGTGGCTGCGGCTATAGGCCAGCATGCCCAGTTGGGTGCCGATGCCGTAGCTCTGTAGGAAGAGGTCATGGGTCCATTGGGGCTTTTCGCTCAACGCCACGCTCAACGCAAGTCCGACACCCTGGGCCAGCATGCCCTGGCTCATGCGCTCGTTGCCATGGCGGGCAATGGCGTGGGCGATCTCATGCCCCATCACCACGGCGAGCCCCGCTTCATCCTGCGTGACCGGGAGAATGCCGGTATAGACCACCACTTTGCCCCCAGGCATGCACCACGCGTTCACGGTGGGATCGTTCACCACATTGAACTCCCAATTGAACCCGTCGATGCGGCTCGATGCGCCCACCCCGGCCAGGTAGTCAGCGGAGGCTTTGGCCAGGCGTTGCCCGATGCCCCGCACCATGGCCACTCGCTGATCGCCCGCCGGCAAAGGCGGATTTTCCTTCAGGAAGCCCTGGTACTCGGTGAGCGACATACCCATCAGGTCGCTCTCGGGCAGCAGGTTCAACTGGTTCCGGCCGGTTATCGGCACCGAACCGCACGCGCTCAAAAAGACCAGCGTCGCGATGGCGCCAGCACGGTTCAGGTGGTTCATTGGATATCGGCGGAAAGACCTTGTGAGTGCAACGCGGTACACATGGGTTCCAAACGGTCGAAGCTTCCCCGCTTCACGCTGCACTTACCCCTGTAGTGTACGATCCACGCGCATTGTTCAGCCTGGAGGGGGTCGTGATCGCAGATCTCCACCAAACATTGGATCACATGCTGGAAGGTGTTCACGTCGTCGTTGAAGACCAGTAGCTCACGCTGTGGTCCGTTCTCGTAAAGCACCTCATCGAGGAGGGCGACTTCGGGGTCGAGGGTATGCACCATGATGTATGGTGCGAAGTTAGGGACGGATGGAAGGACCTCAGGGGGTCACCAAAGCGGGCTCCACCATCACGCCATCGCCGAACTTGGCGATGAGCGCACGCGCTTCGGCGACCGGGATCCGCTTGCCATTGAGGTAAGCGGTGACGAAGGCGTCCTTCACCCCTTGCTGCACCGCGCGGTCCTTGCGGACACGGACCACCTCCATATCACGGTAGATCCCCGTTGTATAGCGCACTTTTCCTCCGGTGATCAGTTCACTGTTCAGCGGAGTGATGTTGAAGAGCTTGTCCAGCGCGACCGGCTTCGAGTAGACCCCCACCTGCACGGTGAAGAAGAGGCCCTTCACCACTTCAACCTGGCGGGCAGGCGCGGCCGAGGGATCGTTGTAGTAAGCGACGGCCTCCGGCGCAGGCGTGAACTGGGCGAGCACTTCCTGCGCGCTGGCCGGGTACTTCGCCAACACTTGTTCGTCGCTCACAGCGGGCACCACCGCGATCGCTGAGGGCGGCTGCATGACGACGACCGGGGGCGCCTCCTGTAGCGTTGCTGGCTGGACGACAGGCTGTGCGACCGGCGTCTGCGTTGCTGGCTGGGCCGCTGTAGTTGCGGGGACCTGTGCGGTCGCCGGGGCTTGCTCTGCGGCACGCGCGGTGGCCAGGTCGCGTGCTTCGCGCAGGGTGATGCGTTTACCGTCCAGGTAAGCCACTACGAAGGCGTCCCGGTAACCGCGATCACGCACGCTGGCCTTGGCCTCGTCCGCATTGTCGAAATTGACGAACATGCCCGCTGTGTAGCGCATCAGGCCGTTGGCCGTACGCTCCCCGGTAACCGGAGAAAGGTCATTGAAGAGCTGCTGCGGCACGGGATCGCGGAAGGCACCGATCTGCACTTTGAACACCAGACCCGTCGGCATCGGGGCCTCGATCGGGATCGGCTCCGCGCGGGGAACGGGGTTGTTCATCACCGCGAACACATCGTTGCGCAAGGGCTCGAGACGTTCCAAGCCAGTGCGTTCAACGGTCCGCTCCGGAACGATCGGAGCATTGTCGCTAGCCAGCACTTGGGCCGGAGATACCACGGTCGGTTCGGCCGGTACTGGCTCCACGCCGCTGCCGACGGGTTGTGTAGTTCCTGGCACAGCGGCCGCAGTGGTCGCTGGTGTGACCAATGGTCCGGTGCTTCCATCGCTCGCACCGTTGCTTGTAGGTGGTGTAGCCGGGGTCTGTAGGGCGACCACAGGCTCGTTCGTTGGTGCGGTGGGCACCGCATCTTGTGCAGTGCCAGCGGTACCAACACTGTCCGCACCGGTCGCGTGCACCGGAGCAGCGGTCGTCCGATCCGCTACCGTCGAACCTGCTGGCACCACCGAGCGGGCCTCCGCAAGCATCGGCTCCACGCGGCGTGCGCGTTGCTCCAAAGCCATGATCTCCGATGCGCGTTCGTTCTCCATGCCTTGCAGGTAGAGCGCGGCCTGCCCATCGTTCAGCGCGGAAGCACCTTTCAGGCGCTGTGCCACGGCGCTCAACGAATCGCTGCGTTGGCCCAGTTGGATCGCGCGGGCGTTCATGCTCTCCATGCGTTCGCGACCACTT
Organism: Flavobacteriales bacterium; assembly: GCA_017987895.1. GTDB lineage: Bacteria > Bacteroidota > Bacteroidia > Flavobacteriales_F > PHOS-HE28 > PHOS-HE28. The sequence goes on from JAGNSU010000036.1 coordinate 11,639, forward strand.
GCCGTTGTGGCTTCGGCGCTGGAAGCCAGTTGTTCCGCTTGCACCTTCAACGCATCAGCCAGTTGACGCGTGGACACGGCCTCTTCTCCGGCGCTCGCTGCGGCTTCCACCTGCTGCAACGACTTCACTTTCGCCTGGAAGTAGCGGCTGTGATCCTCGTTGTCCATGACGAGTTGATGCTCCTGGCCGCTCAGATAGTAGAACGCACGGAGCCTTTCCGCGAAGGCCCGCGCTTCGACCACATCGCGTTGGTGCTGCTCCAAAGCCCTTGCCTCTTCCGCGGTGCGCAGGGATGCGGTGTGAAGAGAGTCTGATATGGACTGCAGGAGCACAGCTTCCTTGGCCAGTTCCTCACGGTCCTTCCGCTTCGCGGTGGTCGCACTGTCCCGCAGCGCGACGGCCCGGTCCGCTAATTCCACCGAGCTGGCCTCCTGCTGCTCCGCCCGTTGTGCCGTCTCCTTCATGGTGCGGTCCAGTAGCACGGGATCCTCCTTCGCCAAAGCGCTCATGGCACCCATGCCATCCGCGTCGTTCATCAGGAAACTGTCGTACCGAGGCTGTCCAGCGGGATCCAACGACCGTGCAACGAAGGGCTCGGTAGTACCAGCGCTGCTCGTGTCAGCACCCATGCCCACGGCTTCGGTGACGAGAAGGACACTGTCCGCAACGACCACCACTGCGGTCGTGGTGGTGCCCATCTCTTGCGCCGCTGATACCGAAGGCACCATCTTCTCGGAAGCTCCTTCCGTCCCGGCCATCGGCTCCGCGGTCGCGGGCATGGTCGGCCCGAGAACGCGCTGTTGCACCTGTTCCATGGTGAGAGACTCTCCGCGGACCAGGTCGCTGCTCAGGAGGTAGGCGTTCGCCGTGATCGCACGATCGATCTCGGCCAAGGCTTGCAATTCAATGGTGTATGCCAGTCGGAAGAGACTGTCGCGAGCGAGGATGTCTTCGCTCCGATCCGCCAACTTCCGCAACCGTTCCGCATCACCAGCGTGGCGCTTCGAATTCTCTTCCGCCGCCCGGGCGAGCGCCAGGACCGGCTCGTTGGGAGCGAACCCTTTGCGTGCCACTTCAACACCCAGCACCTTCAAACTATCCCTGCCCTGTTCGAGCTCCTCCCGCGTGATGAAGGCCGTGCGTTGCCCGAGGTCCGACCGGATGATCATCCGGTCATCGATCAGCTTGTCCGTGCTCTTCAGGAGCTTGTCGCGCGCCTTGCCGTAGAGCATGGTATCGAGCACCTGCTCCATGGAATCGATGCGCCGGGTGAGGACTTCCATATCCGCGAGGTCCTTGTTCATGAGCCCCACCGCCTCCGACACGGTGCTGGCCCGGTGCTCCAACCGGCTTTCGTAGACCCGCGTGGGATCCTCCGGGATGTCCACATAGTGATCGTCATAAGAGCCGGTCCCCATCCCGGGGTAGTGCGACGGGGTCGCCGGAGCTCTATCCTGGGGTGCTTCCTCGGCGAGCACGATGGTGCGCGATGCTTCCTGTTTAAGGGACTCGATCCGTTGCTGATGTTCGAGCTTCAGGGTGCGCAGGCGTTCTACGCGTGGTAGGACCTCCGCCGCGCGCGTGGCATCCGCTTCGACCACCGCCAACTGGCGTTGGGTTTGTGCATCAATGCTGTCGATCAGCATCAGTTCCGCACCGGTGAGCGAAGCGATGCGCTCGTCCAGGTCGGCGATGGTGTTCAATCGCTCCACGTCGGCCGCGTAACCCGGGTACAGTTGTTCGGAGAGGACCGGTCCCGGGACGCTCGCGTAGAACTGGAGCACTGGTCCCCCGTCCGTGGGAGTGGCGTTCCCCTTCTCGTTCGAAGAGGCGATCACCGTGCTATCGACCGCACTTGCTGTGACCGGAACTTCCACAGCGGGTCGGGCAAGGTCGAGCGCGAAGATCTCCTTGTTCACCTCCACGATGCGCGCGTCGATACGTGCGCGCTCATCCTTGTCGCGCGTGGCCGTGAGGAGTTGTGTCAACTCGGCCAGCTGGTTCTCCAGCACGAAGCGTTGCTCTTCGTAAGTGATGGCAGGCACAGCGGCGGGTTCTTGGACAGGGACCGGCTCCGCCTCTTCACGCACTTGCTCCGGGGTGAGCACTGGGCGATCCACGGTGACCGTTCCCGTCCCTGTATTGCTGGCAGCGCCACTGGTGGGAGGTAGCTGGCTCTGTGGTTCCGCTGCCGTGTTGTTCCTCTGGGGATCCGCAGGCGACACCTGACCTTGATCGCTTTGCGTTGAACCGTTGGCCGGATCGTTGCTTTTCGGATCGGTGATCGCGGCCGGTGACGTCGCAGCCACCAGGGAAGGGTCGGTGCCACCGGCGCCATCCGTCCCGGGAGCGACCTCCCCCCCCGTGCGCACGCCATCTCGCTCGGGCACTGTGACCGGGGCGGCGATCTCCACACCGCGCTCGGTCGCACTGATGGTGCGGCCGACAGTGCTCTGCACCCCCCCCTGCTCCGCAACCACTTCAGTCGCCGAGGAGCGTTCGCCTACAGCCCGTCCCGCATCGGCCAGATCCCAGTCGTAGGACATGCGGGCGAGATCCGCAGCGGTGGTGTTCAACTCCGCTTCGTACCGCTGATCAATGGCCAGGTGACCGATCGCCACCTCGTTCCCTGCGATCCGCTCGCCCAGGGAGGTGATCGCCGTCGCATCCAGCTCGGTGGCCGGCTTCGCGCCTGGTTGTTCCTGCAACTCACCCACCAAGCCCGCCTTGGCCTTCAGCATGGTGACCTCGCGTTCCGCAACGCGGGCCTTGGTGAAGGCCTGGGCGACCTCTTGCCGCAGAAAGCCGAGTTGCTCCTCCAGACCCGTTATCTCGCGCTGCAGGTCGTCCTTTTTGCTTTTGCTTTTGCTCTCCTCCTGCTCGCGTTTCAACCGGACGATCCGGTCGGTGAGTTCCCCTTCTTCGGCACTGCGGCCGCTGGCAGCGGCGAGGGTGCGCGCGGCTTCGAGTTCCTTCTCCGCTGCGGCACGCCGTGCGCGTTCCTGCAGATCAGGGGCGCTCGCAGGACCTTTGCTCGCTTCGATCCGTTCGCGCGCTTGCACCAGGAGCGGGAGGGTGCTCTTCGTATCCGTAGAGCTCAATGCCCCGGCCAGATCGGTGGCCAACTTGGCCGCCCGCTCTCCGCGTTGCCGCGTGGCCGCGCGCTCGCTGTCCAGATCCTCGCCAGCCTCCATGGCCGCGCGGGCTTTCAAATTGGCCACGCGTGACCGTTGGCGTGCCGCGGCCGCATCGCGCATGGTCCGTTCCTTTTCCGCGGGATCGCTCGTGGTATTGGCCCGGGCGACCAGTTCGGCCGCAGCGCGTGCTTCCGTATCGGCCACTGCGGCCTGTTCCAACGCGACCGTATAGGCCGCCCCCGATCCCGTTCGCAGGTCCTCCGCCTCCGTGGTGGCCTTGCTCCCCTCTTCCTCAAGCTGGTGCACGACATCGGCCGTGGTAAGATCCCCGGTGAAGCCGGCTTTGGCGAGCAGTTCGTCCTTCGTCGGCGCTGCTTCCTGGGCGACCACGGGTGGCGCGGCAGCGGCATTGCCCACCTCCAACCGGGCGCGGCGTTTGATCTCTTCCAACGCCATGGTGATCAGATCACCCTCCAACGGCTCGTCGAAGTAGTTCTTGATCATCAACCGCTCCTGTCCGGCCTGGTTCTCCAGCACGAGTTCCTGCCGGTACGCGCGCGGGCCATCGCTACGGGGTACTTCCACGATACCCGCATGGGTGCGCCCGCTCGGCCCCGCTTCCACCAGGAACCGATAGCGGCCGCTGCGCGGGAGGCTGAGCATATAGGTGCCGTTCATGTCGGTGCGTACATCCCCGACGACCTCCCTCGTAAGGGCGTCCTCCACGACGATATGCGCCTTGCGGTCCTCGGCATCGAAGGCGGAGGCGAAGGTGCCTTTGAGGACCGTAAGCACCACCGGGACCTGCTCCGTGCTGACGCGGAACACATGCAACATGCCCTGGCTGCTGGAGCGCGCCGATGCGAAGCACGCCTGCTTGCCTTCTCCGTCCACGATATAGAAGAGATCGTCATCGGGTGTGTTCACCGCGAAGTCCATGTTCTCAGGGCGGCCGAACACGTCCATGCCTCTGTCATACGTGCTCTTGAACACATCGAAGCCGCCCATGCTATTGTGGCCCTTGCTGGCGAAATAGAAGCTCTTCCCGTCCGGATGTATGAAGGCGAAATCCTCGTCCTGGTCCGTGTTGATGAAACCCGCCAACCGGGTCGGCTCGGCGAAGGCGCCGGTGGGTAGCAGCTCGGTGCGGTAGATGTCGCGCCCGTTCTTACCGTCCTTACCGTAGCTGCTGAAGTAGATAGGGCCCGGCTTGTCCGGCAAATAGATCAGTTGCCGATCGCTGCTCTTCTTGTCCAGCGAGGTCTTCAGTTCCTCCGGTGTGACCACGATGCGACCGCCGATACCCTCCAGGTCGTAGTAGCGGAAGAATTCCCGGCCCTCCACTTCCACCTTGCTGTGCACGGAGATGTCCTTGAGGCTGCTGAGCAGTTGCTGGCCGTTGCGGCATTGCTGCTCCAAAGCGTCCACCGGTAGTTCGGCGATGGCCTTCTTGTCGCCCGTGCCACGGAAGCGCTGGTAGGTGTTGAGCGCTTCGTTGAAGCGGTAGTTGAGGTGGTAGGCCCGGCCCAGCCAATACCACACCGGGGCGGGGATGGCGGGGTCTTCCGACGCGTACTTAAGGAAACCGATGGCTTTCTCCCTGTCAGCGCCGCCCCCGAAGAGCACGCACGTGCCGTAGTGGTAATTCAGGATACGGTCCGAGGGTTCCAGGCTCACCAACTGCGAATAGAGCGGGAGCGCTTCCGCGTAGTGCTTCTCGGCGAAAAGGCCATCGGCCTTGGCGCGCAGCTGTGCCGCGCCGCCCTGGGCCGAACCGACCATTCCGCAAAGCAGCCCGAAGAGTATGGCCGCGGATCGCGTCATCTGTGAAGAGCGGCCCTTTGTACCGCACCTGAGGCCCTGCGGTTTCATGACGGTCCGGCGTTCCGTCCCGCCCAGCTCATGCGGTTCTCTTCGCCCCGGAGCAGGCGACCGATGTTCTGGCGGTGGGTGAAAAAGACCAACAGGCAAAGCAGGATGGAGAACCCGATCTTCACGGGGTTGGTCTCGTGGTATACCAGCAGCAGCGAGAGCGGGAACACCAAGGCCGCCATCAAGGAGCCCAAGGAGACGTACCGGGTGATCGCGAACACCAGGCCGAAGGTGAGGATGCACAGCAGGGCCCCACCCGGATGCACGGCCAGGATACCGCCCAGCGAAGTGGCTACGCCTTTACCCCCTCTAAAGCCTGCGAACACCGGAAAGAGATGTCCGAGCACGGCGGCGATGACCAGGGAGACCCGCAGCCACATCCACGCGGAACCGTCCACTTCCAGGTCGGTGAAGTTGGGTAGCACGCGAACCGGCAGGAAACCTTTCAGGATGTCGATGATGAGCACCGGTACGCCGGCCTTCGGCCCCAACACCCGGAAAGTGTTCGTGGCACCCGCGTTCCGGCTGCCATGCTCACGTACGTCCAAGCCGTGGAAGGCCCTGCCCCACCAGACGGCCGTGGGTACGCTGCCGATCAGGTAGGCCAGCACGATGCTCATGGTGCCGTACACCCAGGGGAAGTCCATGGCTCAAAGACCGAAACGGTCCCGGAATTCATCCACTTTTCGTTTGTTCGTCAGCATGAACTGGTAGGCCGGTTCATCCTTTTTGCTCTCCTGTACACGCGCATCGTCCTTCAGTTCGGTCAGCATGGTATTGAACTGCTGGTCGCTGCTGTAGGCATAAAGGTAGTTGCGGCTGTACTGGAAGAAGTAGTAGGTCTGGTCGTCGAGCATCAGCAGGATGGTCATCATGTCCCCGCTCCGCTTGCGTTGTAGTTCCACCTTGCCCTTCACATAGCGGAACACGGGTTTCTTCAGCACGGTACCCAAGCCTAGCGGGCCGTCGCTCAGCCAACTCTGCTCCTGCTCGTCCCAATGCAACTTCACATCGCAGAGCATCAGGCTCTTGGCCAGCTCGTCGGGCAACTTCTTGATCTCGCCCTTGAGGCTCAGTTCGCTGATCAGCTTATCCGAACGCTCCAGGCCGAGCACTTCGCGCAGCATCCGTTCGTACGGGGTCTTGGTGATGTCCACCTGCTTCTGGTCCGGGTAGGCCACCATCTCGGCGGTCATGCGCTCCAACGCGTTCTCGTGGAAGAAAAAGTTGGCGAGCAAGGCCACCTGTGCCGTGGTGCGCGCGCTATCGCTGCGATGCTCCAAGGTGCCGAAGCCCAGCACTTCCACACGCCCGAGGTTGAGCCCATGCCCTATCCTTCCATCGCCGGTGATGCGGCAATCCTCCGTGCTCAGGCTCACCAGATCACCGGGTAGGGTGCGCTGACGGATCTTCTCCTTGTTGCCCACCACATAGGCCTTCTTCGCCTTGTCATAGAACAACAGCCCCTTCGCCGTGATCACCGGTGCGTCCTGCTTGGCACGCTTGCGGCTCAAAAAAGTGCCGTAGCTCTTGAAGGGATCCTCGGCGGTGAGGAAGACGCCATTGCCGATGGCCAGGCCTTGATCGTCCAATAGTGAATCGCTCACTGGAATGAAGACCTCGGCTGGATCGATGCGGCCCTCGAACCGCATCCAGTTGCGTTCCAATCCCGCACAACCGTGCTGCACGCGTGTGCTCCCACTGAACTTGAGCTCCTTGACGCTCGCTTCGATCATCACATCCCCGAAATAATCGAAGGCAGGGCTGAGCTGGAACGCTTCATCCTCCAGGATGCGCCCGCGTGCGTAGGTCTGGTAGGCGGTGTCCACGTTCACGTTCTGCAATCGGATCTTGGTGGTCTTCTTGTTCTCGTCCACATAATCGTAGGCGCCGGTGGCGCTGTATTGCCTGCGTGCTTTGATGTCCACCGTGGCTTCGTAAATGCGGTGGTACTTGGTCACGTAGTTCGCCGTCACCACGGCATTGGTCAAGGGGTCGATCTCCGCGTTGCGGCGGATCCGGACGCGCATGCTGTCCGGTGTCACCAAGGCATCGGCCACCTGTATATACTGCACGTCGTTGGCGGTGATCAAGTGCTTCTTCAGATCATAGCGCGCCTTGGGCGCCATGAAGGCGAGGGAGTCCTGGTCGGGGCGTATGCTGATGAAGTTGGAGCCGGAGAGTTGAAGGTCCTCGGAACCCACTGCGGCGGTGCGATCGCTCTCCAGTTCGATGTCGCCCTGGTCCATGAACCACTTGAAGCGGTCCATGAAGCAGATGTACTGGTTCACCGGGAACTCCACCTTGGTCTCATCGCCGTTGCTCACGAACTCGCCCACCCGTTCGTCCAGTTTCACTGTGGCGTTCACATTGTCGGTGCGGAAGGCGATGCTGGCGGTATCACCCTCGGTGAGGCGGAAGTCGCTGGTGTCCGAATGGAGCTGCATCGTCTTGAAGTCGTAGAGGTCCGCGCGCAGGGTGGCATTGCCGAAATCGACCAGTCCCGCGCCGGTCATGCCCTTGGGGCTCAGATCGGTGCTGCCGTGCAACAAGGCTTCACCCTCGTACATCACCATCGGACCTGCGGTCACCTGGGCGTGCAGATTGTCCCGTGCGGGTTCCAAACGCATGAAGATCTGGCCACCATGTACGCCCGGCACGTTCAGCGCGGTCGTGCTCGGTGAATTGATCAGCGTGTCGGCTGTACCGAAGGTGCTGTCCGGCGCGAATACGAAGCCCTTGGACCGGGCCATGGTGGTGAGATAGGCCAGTTCGCCATCGCCTTGCAGGCCGTTGTGGTTGAGGGTGATGGTGTTGTCGAACTTGGAACGTTTGCCGTACAGGGGCATACCGCCATCGCCCGTTCCGCGTACGAAGCCCAACGCGTAATCCGTCTGCAATCGCAAGGGCTCGCGGATATCCGGGAAGATGCCCGCGCTCACCAGGGTGCCGGAGAAATGCAGCCCCGCATTGGTGAAGTTGTCCAAGCTGTCGATCTGGAACGGGTCGCTGCGGTAGTAGAAGCGGTCCCTGTTGTACACCCCCTTCTGAATATCCTTGGCATCATAGAACACGAAGGATTCCTTGGCGCTGTTGAACTTGGGGAACTCCGGGTACTTCTCCTGCTGCAGGCCGCTCTTGTTGCTCGGCTGGTCGATCTCGAGGGTGCCGCTCACCTGCTCCAACACGTTCTTCACGCGCACCAAGGCGGTCTCGCCGTTCTCATCGGGCTCGAAGGCGTCCGCATAGAAGCTGACGGAATCCACGTTGAGCAGGTCCACGCTGAAGGGCTCGTAGTGGAAGTAGTACTCCTTGCCATGGAATTGCAGCTTACCTGCCTGGATCATTCCGCCGAAGGTGAAGTCACGGCCCTTCTTGATGGTGATCCTTTGATCGCTCGGATAGATCTTCACGTCCTGCGAATCGCTCACCACGATGCGCGAAACACCCACGAGCGCCAGGTCATTGTTCAGGAGGTTCAAGGTGGCGTTCACGCCTTCCTGTCCCTTGCTGTTGAACTGCAGCACGTCGTAGTCCACCTTTCCCGCACTGGCCAGGATGTGCTGGCGCAAACGCGGCTTCACCTTCACCTGCTCGGTCTCCGTGTAGTAATCCAGGTAGCCCTTGTTGGCCATGTCGATCAACAACGGGATCACCTGCTGCTTCTGCATGCGCGTGGCGCTGGCGAACTCCTGCGCGCTGAACTCCATGCCCGCGGTCTTGGTGTGATCGTTCAGGCGCACCAAAGGATGGATCTCGTCGATCCCCAACATGGCCGTGTACCGTTTCTCCTTGAAGTAATTGAAGCTCTCGAACGAAGCGCGGTCCTGGGTACTGCCTTGCAAATTGCCCAGATGCACCACCGGATCGCCTTGTTTCCAAGTGAGCATTTCGAAGTACATGTCCAACTGGTGGAAGGTGTCGTAGAAAGGCGCCTTGCTCAGGCCCTCGTCAGGCTTGATGAGGGTGAGCAACTTCTTCTCGCGAATGAAGCGGAGGCTCACACTGGGATGGTGGATGCTGTCCTGGTCCAGCACGATGCGCATGGAAACGTCCTCGCTCGTGATGCGCTCGGGCTCGATGCTGAAGTTGAGACCCTGGGTGATGATGAAGGGCTTTTTCTCCCTGTAGAAGGTGAGCGAAGCGGGCTCGTCGTTTGTGCCGTACCCCTGCAACTGGGCGCCCTGCATGGTGAAGCCCCCTTCGAAATCGATCCCTTCCACGATATCACGGATGCGCATGCGCCGATCGTAGCTCTCGAAGCGCGGGTAGCTGGCATTGTCCTCGTCCACGTTGGCCAGCACCTTGTCCGTTAGCTTGCCCAACAAGGTGCGCTCGAAGTAGGGATCATTGAACTGTACACTGTCCACCTCGAAGGTGCTGCTCTTCATGCGGATCTCGTAGGGACCGGTCCACTCGGCATAGGTGGCCGTGGGCTTCAGGCCCGCGCGCTGCCAGGTGACCCTGCCCGCCCGGCCCTTCCAAAGCTCGAGCGTGGGATAGTAAGTGCCGCTGGTACCGATGATCACCGAGCTATCGCCCTTGGCGAAACAGCGCAGGTCCATACGATCGAAGACCACCTTGGGCACCGTGTCGTAGGCGATGGTGAAGGCCTTGCCCCCGGCCTGCCATTGGGTGCTGGCACTATGGTAGATGGTATTGTCCCGGAACAGCCCCCCGCACATCTCGATGTAGGAAGCGAAGTTCTTCTTACGACCGCTCTTCATCAGTTCGTCCATGCTGGTCATCCAGGCGTCGAATTCGACCGCGCTGCGACCGCCCGTCGCGAAGGCCGCGATAGCGGCGAGGTAATCGCGGAAATAGGGATAGGCCTCGAAGCGCTTCTTGAGCATGGCGTTCGCCATTTCCACGATCTTCTTACGCTGGGCCTCATTGTAGTAGGTGCCGTTCCACACCGGCGTGAACACCTGCTCGATGAACGGCTTGCCCTCCTTTTTGTCCGCCTCCACCAGCAACGTGGTCATCTCCTGTAGGAACGCGGCCGGATCGGTGCTGAAGGGCTTGGTCTGTGCGTGGACCGGAACAACGATCAGCGGGCAGAGCGCCAGACAGAAAAGGATGCGTACCAACTTCATGGACGTTCGGGTTTGCGGCAAGTGAGCAAGGCCCATTCGCCCCGGTACAACGCATCGCCCGCTTCCAAGCCTTGCGCTGCGGCGCCCTGGCGCATGGCGGGAACATCGGGCCGCAGGAAACCGCTCAACAGCAATGTGCCGCCAGGGCACAAGGCCGCGGCGAGCGACGCCATGCCGCGAAGAAGGGTATTGCGTTCGATGTTCGCCAAAATAGCATCGCAGCTAGTCGGCCCGAGACCGGTGACATCCCCCTTTTCCACAATGATGCTCTCACAATGGTTGCCCCGCACATTGTCCCGTGCGTTCTCCACCGCCTGCTGGTCGTAGTCGATGGCCCGCACATGCGCCGCACCCATGCGCTCCGCGAGGATCGCCAGCACACCGGTGCCGCAACCCATGTCGCACACGCGCGCACCCTCCAGGTCCAGCGTGAGCATGGCCTCCACCATCATGTGCGTGGTGGCATGGTGCCCGGTGCCGAAAGCCATACGCGGGGTGATCACCAGATCGTGACGGTAACCCGCCTCCGCAGGATGGAAGTCCGCACGGATGATCACCTCCCTGCCCACGCGCACGGGCTCGAAGCTGCTCTCCCAAGCGGCGTTCCAGTTCTCGTTCTTCACCTCACGCACCGTCATGCTCACCCGCACATGCGGATCACGCATGGCGAGCAGATCGTTGAGCGCGGCGCGTTCGTAGCGATCGCTGGGTATATAGGCCCGCATACCACCGTGCGTCTCCTCGAAACTATCGTAGCCCAACTCGCCCAACTCGGCGATCAGTACATCGCGCCATGGGTCCACGGGTGCGATCAGGAATTCGAGTTCGGTGTACGACATGCGATCAGGGGATCGAGGGGTGAGCGGCCGCACGCGCGGCGATACGCACCAGTTCGGTGAACTGGCCCGCGTCCAGCGATGCGCCGCCGATCAATCCGCCGTTCACATCGGCACCGGCCAGGATCTCCTTCGCGTTGTCCGGTTTCATGCTGCCACCATAGAGGATGGGGATCCCCGCGGCCGCATCGCCGGCCAGCGCGCGCAACTCCTGCCGGATGAACGCATGCATCTCCTGGACTTGTTGTGGGGTGGCCGTAAGTCCCGTGCCAATGGCCCATACCGGTTCATAGGCCACCACCACTTTGGCGAGGTCCGCGGGCGCGATCGGTCCCAAGGCTTCGTTCATCTGCATGCGCACCACCTCGCAATGCGTGCCCTTCTCCCGCTCCGCGCGTAGTTCGCCACAGCAGTAGATCGGCATCATGCCCGCGTGCAACAACGCGAGGACCTTCTTGCTCACCGCCGCGTCCGTTTCGCCGTAGTACTGGCGCCGCTCACTATGTCCCACGATCGCCACCGACACGCCGATGCTCTTCAGCATCACCGCGCTCACCTCGCCGGTGAAGGCGCCGTGCAAGGCCTCGTGGCAGTTCTGCGCGGCCACGCCGATGTGCGCGTCCCGCAGATGCTCCACCGCCAACGCCAGGAAGGGAAAGGGCGGCGCGATGATCACCTCCACCCGCTCGGTGTTCCCCACCTGCTCGGCCAAGGCATCGATCAACGTTTCCGCTTCCGCGCGGTCCTTGTGCATCTTCCAGTTACCCGCAATGATCGTCCTCATGGTTCTATGCGCCCCGCTTCCGGCAAGGGCGAAGGGACAAAGATGGCAGCGGGACGCAGGTCGCCGTCAGCGGAGACCTGCGATCACGAACACGGGATCGTGATCAACAGCACATGCGCCCTTGCGGGGGCCCGGTGCGCCGCGCGGAACCGACCCAAAGAGCGCGGCCATCGTAAGGGTCAAATTCGAACGACCGACTTGATCGGTGGCGCGTTGCGTCGCATGCACTTCAGCCATCGGGTCTAAACGCATCCCCTCACTTGAACCGATCCTCATCCCTTAAGTACTGAACCGTTCGAACGTAGCTCGTTCCAGTGCTTCGCGATGATCGGGATGGGCGATCGCCGTCAAAGCCTCCGCGCGTTGGTGGAGGTTGCGACCATACAAATACGCCACGCCGAACTCGGTGACCACGTAATGGACATGCGCACGGGTGGTGACCACCCCCGCCCCTTGCCGCAGGAAGGGGACGATCTTGGACGCACCATCGCCCGTGGTGGATGCCATCGCGATGATGGGCTTGCCGCCTTCGCTCAAGGCCGCACCGCGCATGAAATCCATCTGCCCCCCGACCCCGGAGTATTGGTAGCTGCCGATGCTGTCCGAGCAGACCTGGCCGGTGAGGTCGATCTCGATGGCGCTGTTTATCGCTGTCGCCTTCGGATTGGAACGAATGACATGGCCATCGTTCACGTATTGGGCATCGAGGAAGGCGAACTGTGGATTGTCGTCGATATGGTCATAGAGTTTCCGCGTGCCGATCGCGAAACTGGTGACCACGCGCCCTGGATGCTTCCGCTTCAGCCGGTTGGTGATCACGCCCCGCTCGATCAGATCCACGATACCGTTGGAGCACATCTCGGTGTGTACGCCCAGGTCCTTGTGCCCGTGCAAACCGCCGAGCACCGCATCGGGGATGGCGCCGATGCCGAGTTGCAGCGTGGCGCCGTCCTCTATCAGGCCCGCGCAATGCGCACCGATGCGGCGTTCGCGTTCACCGATGCGACCCGCATAGTCCACCTCGGGCAACGGCTCATCCACTTCCACATAGGCGTTCAGCCGGTCGATATGCACTTGTCCCTCCCCATGGGTACGCGGCATGCGTGCATTGATCTGAGCGATCACCACCCGCGCGTTGCGCACCGCCGCGCGCGCCACATCCACGGAGACGCCCAGGGAACAGAAGCCATGACGGTCCGGCGGCGAGAGATGCACGAGCGCGACATCCAGCGGCAGCACCTTACGATCGAACAATCGCGGGATCTCGCTCAAAAAAACAGGTACATAGTCACCACCCGGTCCGTTCACCACCTCGCGCACGTTCTGCGAAACGAAGAGGGAGTTGATGAAAAAGGCGCGTTGTACGTCAGGGCGGTCAAGGTCCAAGGCGCCTAGCGTGCTGATGCTCACGAGTTCCACATCCCGCAGCTCACCGGCACGCGCCAACAGGGCGTTCACCAATACGCGCGGTGTGGCCGCGCTCCCGTGGAGGAACACGCGCTGACCCGCTGTGATGGCTGCGACCGCTTCGGCGGCCGTGGCGCACTTTCCCATCGGCGTTGAAGGTAGACCGCATCTCAACAATGCCCTTCGGGACGTTTACGCGCCATAGCTCCAGCGACGACGCGCTGCGCGAGGAACTGCCGTCAGCAGGGCGCTTCGATCACGAACAGAGGATCGTGATCAACGGGGTGGAAAGAGGCGACGGAAGCTCAAGGCTTCACGAAGCGTGTGGTCGCAGGCCCCGCATCGGTGGAAAGCTGCACCAGGTACACGCCCGGCTTCAGATCGCGCGTTGCCAAGGCCGTGTTCCCCGGTGCGACGATATCCGCATGTACCACACGACCGGCCGCATCGAACAAGCGCACGCTGCGGATCGCATGCTCGCCAGCGGATAGATGAAGGATCTGCTCCGGATCGAAATAGGTATTGATGTCGATAAGCTCACCGATGCCGGTGAGCAGGGGTTCCAATTCGATCCCATCGAACCAGCCCGCTCCCAAGAAACCATCCCCACAAGTAAGCAGCACGACGGCGGTATCCGTAGTGGTGGTATGCACCGTATCCCAGATCCAGCAATAGTTCCACACCAACGCTGGGCTGCCGATCCAGGACTGCGTGGTGAAAGCACCATTACTTACACTTCCAAGGCCCAGACGCGGCAGGGTATCCCAGCCCACGGCATCCACTTTTACCCAGCCGCTCACTTTCCAATAGTCACCTGCCTGCGCGAAGGGGATGCGCTGGTAGAGGTAGTTGGGCGAACAATTCGGGTCGCCCATGTTCTTGCGCGCGCTCCATTGGCCGGTGCCCGCAGGGACATCGTTCCCGCCCACAGGGGTTTCGCAGGTCCATTCCCAACCCGCCAAGCTGAATGCGCCGTTGCTCTCGAAACTCCCGTTCACCAATTGCGCGTTCGTGGGCATGGTGAGCAGGAGCAGGAAGCAAACGAGGAGTGCTTTCATGCGGGCACGTTTGAAGGGGGGGTACCGAAAGTAGACAATGCGGTCACCAGGGCTCCACAGCCTTGTGCCGCACACTCGGACGGCCCGCGCCAGGATGGGCTGAACACCCTCTCTTAACAATTGAGACATTTCTACCTAAACTTCTGAGAGTACCGCCAGCACTGGATCGTGGAACTAATTCCACGATCACACTATAGTTTTCAACTATCGTCGAAAACGATTTGACCTGCATTACGTTCGTTCCGCTTTCAACCTCCAGGCTCCGGGAAGAAAAGCACATGGCCTCTCATGAACCCGGACCTCTCCATATCCCATCCTCTCGCCGAAAACTTGCCGCATGCGGTTGCGTGCGGCGTGACAATAGCCTACGAAAAGCGAGACCCCGCCGGTGGAGCCAGCAGGGCCTCTGTTACCAAGTCTCACCTAACTGCGACGTAAGATGAACCGGTGAACAAAGATAGGACCCTCCCCCGACAGATCCGGGGCAGCGTTCGCGCCACCCATGCGTCTTAACTTGGGATGCCCTCACGGATGGCAACGCGCCGGACAAGGCATTGAACTTAGGCGTGCAACCGGACCGGAACGATGCTCCCGGCCGATACGAACGAACAATGACTCCCACAGGCAACAGGTACTGGGCCTTCATGCATGCCGTGCAACGCGCAGGGCTGACGTTGTGCCTTATACCTAGCGCCATGCCCCTTGCCGCACAGAACTTGATACCCAACCCGGGGTTCGAAGAAGCGGATACCTGCTTGGCAGACGAATTCGGTATGCTAGGCCCGCACTATTGGCATCGGATCAATGGAACCCCTGATCACCTGCAAAGCTGTTTGCCGTACGGCGACTTCCAAGGTTTGCCCATGAATCACTTCACTTATCAGGAGCCGTACGAGGGGGCCTCGTGTGCAGGTATGTACACGTACCATCAGAATGGCCCAATCCAGTATCGGGAATGGATCATGGCGCCTCTGGTGATACCCTTGGTGGTGGGGCAGACCTACTATTGCAGCTTCCGGGCGAACGCGGCCTTCGGTGGTAACGCACAGAATCCGGAGTTCTGGTTGGCCAATGACAAGGTGGGCATGCGGTTCAGCACTATGGCTATCCCTCCGTGGAACGTGGGCGATCCTTACCCCCTGCCTCCGAACCATGCGCACATCATGTATCCACAAATCCTCACGGATACGGTGGGCTGGACTTTGGTGAGCGGCAGCTTCGTGGCGGATAGTGCCTACCAGTATGTGATGATGGGGCAGTTCTTCAGCAATGCCTTGACGGATACGCTCCACTTCGCGCATCCGGATTCGGTGTTCCCATGGTACCCTCGCGCATACACCTTGGTGGATGCGGTCTGTGTAACGACCAGTCCGGAGGGTTGTGATCTGGGGCAAGGGGTGGGCGAAGTGCAGGCCGCAGGCCCGGTGTTGTTCCCCAATCCGGCGCAGGACCAATTGATCGTGGGCCGGCGGGCAGGATCTGAGGCACAGGTGCTGGATGCTTTGGGGCGAGTTTTATGGCAAGGCCAGATCACGAGCGATCGCTGGGTACTAGAGGTGGGGTCATGGGCACGCGGAACATACGTTTTGCGCTTGGCGCAAAACCGCCAGGTTGAATCGTACACGTTCGTATTGACCGAATAGTGAGCATCGTTCCGGTCCTTTCAATGAGCCCCAATATGGCGCAAGTGTTCCCGCGTCTTTGAGTTCGCGCGGGGTCACTTGTGCCTGAGATGATCTTACCGCTATATGCCCATCCAAGATCTCCCGAAGTCTGTGACTTCGCCACCCGTCCATCCTTCGCCCATTCCACCACAACACGCAGTAGCCCTGGGATCATTGATGCTTTTCGAGCCTAGGCAGCGTGGCAGCAAGCCCATGCGTCCTCCCATCGTAAACTTGGAACCATGATGCGACCCCTACCCTTCCTCGCCGCGCTTGTCTGCGCCCTCACCACCAGCGCGCAGACCTATTTCTACATCGACGCCATCAGCGTTAACCCGCAGCCGGCCACACCCGCCGATAACATCAGCATCGACCTGATCGGTGGGCTTTCCAGCACGGGTGCGTACGTGGTGAGCGCATCCGCGCAGGTGACCGGGAACGTTGTGACGGTTTCTATCGTGGCCGCCGATCCCGGCGGCTTCACGGTGATCGTGCCGCATACGGAAACGGTGCCTGTGGGCCCGTTGCCCGCTGGCACTTATATCATTGCGTTCAATGCGCAGTTCGTGGGCGACTTCGCGCCCCAGCCGGAGCATACGTTCGTAGTGGGTGGCGGTGGCGCGCCTTGCGACAGCCTGGACGTGATATCCGTGCAATGGCATGCGTTCACCGACACGGCGATCGTGGTGCATGTGCAGAACTTGAACACCGATTCCAGTTACTCCTACCCCAACTTCATTTTGTTCGATGACCAGGGCGACACGATCGCCGTGGAGGAACCGAACTTCTTCGTGATCACCCAGGACAGCTGGCATGTGTTGCGGATCAAGGACGGGGTAACGCCACCGCTGGGCAATTTCAACGGCACGT
>JAGNSU010000148.1 GCA_017987895.1 Flavobacteriales bacterium
GATCGCCGATCTTCTACTACTTTGGCAACATGCGCGAACGCCTCCTTTCGCTGTTCTTCTTCTTCTGCGTCGCCCTCGTTTCCGCCCAGGTGCCTTATGTGTTCCAGCACGCCTTCAATGGTGATGCCGATGTAGGTAGCAAGTTCGGTTGGTCCATGGCCGCTAGCACGGATTGGGTGGCGGTAGGTCTCCCCTTCAGTGGGCCGGGGAACTTGGAGAACGGTGCGGTCGCCATATACGCGACCGCGGACCTTGCCGCAGGGGTATACACGCCGGTGCAGGTGGTCCACGAGAACATCGGCCCGGTGAACGATCAGAAGTTCGGCGCCACCCTGGCCTGCAGCAACACGCTGTTGGCGGTGTCCAACTGTTCGAAGCGTGCCACCGAAACGTATTGCAACGATGCGGCCGAGTGGGTGTCGCTCTTCCAGTGGAACGGCACCACCTGGCAGGAACTGCAACAACTGCAACGCCCGCCCTGGGCCACAGGCGGCACGTACGGTAGAGCGCTCGCTGTTTCGAACGAGGTGCTCGCCGTGGGTGGCACGCGTTCGTTCAACGGGACGGTGACACGCGATGTGGTCTATCTCTACACCTTCCAGAACGGCGGCTTCACCAGCCTCCCAACCGATTCGGTCGACGGCAGCCCGTACAACACCTCCGCAGCGGACGACCTGGGGCATGCCCTCGCGCTCGACGGCAACACGCTATTGGTGGGAAGTGCGGGAGACGGCGAATTGGGCGCTGGGGCTGGAGCGGTGTACATCTATGACAAGGACCTGGGCGGTATCGATCAATGGGGGCTGGTGCGCAAGTTGCTCGCTTCCAACGGCCGCGCTGAGGATCGATTCGGCTACGACGTGGGTGTGAACGGGACGCGCGCCGTGGTGGGTGCTCCGGGCCGCGAGCAGAACGGTATGACGGCCGGCATGGCGTATGTCTTCGATCGTGATCATGGTTTCAGCGGGAACTGGGGGCAGGTGGATTCCCTCGCGCCCCTGGTACCGGAGGAAGGAAGAGTGTTCGGTGCCACCGTGGCGATCAGTGGGGACCGTGTGGCGATCGGCGCACCACCACCCCCGCTCGGTGACAATGGTATCGCCGAAGTGTTCGCCCCGGATGCGGGTGGCTGGACCCGTGTGCAACGCATCGATCCGTATGCGGAGGGACATGTGAATTCCGAGAACCGCGCTGCCAATTGCATCGCGTTCAGTGGCAATAGCCTGTTGATCGGCGCGCCATGGGCGAGCATCACCCACCCCCCGGGTGACCCCACCGGAGGAGTGCTGCGCTACACCCAGGATGTCGTGGGGATCAACGAGACCGCGCGCGGATCGTTGCGCGTTTGGCCGGTGCCCTTCAGCGAGGTGCTGCATGTGGA
The DNA here is from genome assembly GCA_017987895.1 of Flavobacteriales bacterium. Taxonomy (GTDB): domain Bacteria; phylum Bacteroidota; class Bacteroidia; order Flavobacteriales_F; family PHOS-HE28; genus PHOS-HE28. Next base: position 1,382 of record JAGNSU010000148.1, read on the forward strand.
ACTAGCGGCCGGGGGGCAAGGTCCGCTCGTGGTGGAAGTGACGGACGTGTTGGGCCGCGTGGTGCGCACTGAGCGCATCAGTGCTAGCGGCAACGTGCTCACCCTTGCGCGTGCAGCGATGACCACTGGTTACTATCAGGTGCACGTATCGAACGTACACGGCGATGTGGTATCCGGTCCACATCGCGTTATCGCGGAATGATCGATCGATGATGCGCGAGGCGAACATCATCCGCGCTTGGGCTTCTCTTCTGCTGCTCGGGGCTGCGCACGTCCACGGGCAGGTGTGGTCAGAACGCATCGTGCAAGCCCCATCGGATGTCACCCCCAGCGGCCTCTTCGGTTGGAGTGTGAGCTTGGACGGCGATCTGCTTTTGGTGGGCGCTCCCGGTACATCGGACCTCGGTGCCCAGAGCGGCGCTGCGTATCTGTTCCAACGTAACGCCGGCGGTCAGGATCAATGGGACCTGTTGAAGAAGCTGGTGCCCATCGGGGTCACCCCTGGTGCCCGCTTCGGTACGTCCGTGCTGCTGCGCGATGGACGTGCGCTCGTGGGGGCGCCTACGGATATCGTGAACGGGATAGCTCTGGGTGCATTGTATGTTTTTGAGGAGGATGCTGGTGGGACCGGCAATTGGGGTTTTGTGCAGCGCGTGTTCGCTCCCAACGGATCCTCCGGCATGCGTTTCGGCGAAGCCTTCAGCTTGGGGGACCTGTTGGTAGTGGGTGCTCCGGACTACGATGTGGATCCGAACAACGCGTTCAACGTGATCGGTGGATCGGCCGCTTTCGTCACCGACCTTCAAGGACAGTTCCTCTTCGTTGACCTGTATGATCGCGGTGGCGTGGGGCGCAGCCAAGCCGTATTCGCGGACCGCTGCTTCACACCGAACGGTGCGTCATGCGCCATCACTCCGCTGGATTCCCTTGTACAGGACACCATTCTCTACACCCCGCTGCCGGTGGCCGGGGATCTGGTCTCCACGGAAGCAGCTGGCTTCACCATCCAATCCAGTGGCATCCAGTTGATCGCGGACACGCAGCGCCTGGTCTGCACAGTGGTCGCCGATCCGAACCGCCAGATACACACCTTCATCACGCAGGCCGATAGCCTGGTGCAGGAGGGATACATCCTGCCGGACACGGACCAGTTCGATCTCACCAATCGTTTCGGGGAATCGCTCGCCCAGCTCGGGGACCGCTTGGTGGCGGGTGCTCCAGGTTCACCGTTGACCATGCCCTTGGGCCGGGTGGGTGTGTTCGATCGCGATCCGCTCGCCACTGGTGGATGGAGCAGTATGACGCAGTTGGTCCCTTCCGATCCCTACTTCGGCGATCTCTTCGGCCAGGCGGTCGCGGTAGCGCAGGAAGTGGTCGCGGTGGGCGCTCCTGGCCATGGGTTGGACGATCGCGGCCAGGTCTATGTATTCCGCGATCCAGCAGCTACTGTGTTGGATACGCGCGAGGAGTTGACCATCAGCATCGCACCCGTACCGGCGAACGCGGAACTCACCGTGCGTATCGCGAACGATGTCCCCGGCGAGGTGCGTGTGCTGGACACGATGGGCCGGATCCAAATAACGGGACCGATCATGAACAGCACTGCGGTGATCGATGTCCGCGCGATCGCCGCAGGTCCCTATGTGGTGCAAGTGATCCCACAGGATGCCAACGTTCGCGGCCGCAGCCTCCCCATCCTCATCCTCCGATGATGCGCCGCGCGAACCTTCTTTCCGTGGTGGGCGTGACCGGCGCCGTGTTGTTCGGAATGCCTCGGGTGTACGCGCAACAATGGGAATTGGCCAGCACGCTGTTGGCTTTCGAGGACAGCGAAGCGACGGACCACCTGGCCCTGGCCATCGAAGGGGATGTACTCGCCCTGGCGCGTTGCACGCCCGCCGGCGGCGAGGTGCGCCTGCACGCGCGAAATGCCGGTGGCACCGATCAATGGGAGGCGTTCGCCGTCCTCACCGATCCGCGCCGAGGCTTCGGCTTCTCCCTCGATCTGGACCAGGGACGCCTGGCCATTGGTATTCGTGGAGGCACTACTTGGGATTCCGGGACAGGATCGGTCCTCGTGCTCAGCGTGGACCCTTCGAACCTTCTGCAGCCGGTCTCCTCCTGGGGCGAGTTCACCAGTGCGAACGGACTACCCGGTGATCGGCTCGGCCACAGTGTGCTCTGGCAGGGCGACACGCTTTTCGTGGGGGCCACCGGGCGTTCGCATCCAAAGGGTTCGGGCGCGGTGCATGTGTTCGCTGTTGACGGAGAGGTGTTGCTGGAACTGGCGATGTTGCAGCCCGACGCCATGGCGTTCCAATTGCCGCAGATGCGCGAATTCGGCGCCGTGATCACTTGCGATGGCAGGCACCTGGCGATCGCTTCCCCACGCTCCGGCTACAGCGATGAGTTCCGCAGTGGCGCGGTGCATGTCTACCACCCGGACGCGAACGAACCTTCTGGATGGGCGGAGCAGGCGGCCCTCTTCGATGACGGGATCGTGATCCTCACCGACACCTTCGGCAATGTGATCCAGAACGCGTTCGACGTGAACGAACTGGGCCGCGAAGGTGTATACCTCGGGGACAGCTTGGTGGTGGCCCACGGTGTATCACCCTACTATGGCGGCTTGGATGAAGAAGGCCTGCCCGCACCGGACCTCGTGCCCGCATGTGCCGAATGCGGCATGCGCTTCTACCGCCTTGGCACCGATGGTGTTTGGGCACCGGAGGCTCTGGTGGAGTTGCCCGCAGGTCTTGCCCAGCGTGCACGAAAGGGCTGGGGCATGGACGGACCGCTCGCGTTCGCCACAGGCTACGATACGCTCTTGGATGTGTGGAGCACGGTAGCCTATGGAACGTATGATGGTGGATCGACCTGGATCCCATCGGACGTGCTGCCTGCCCTGGATGCATGCGATCGGTACAACGGCCCGGTCGCTTCCACGCCGCAATGGTTCGCGCGCAGTTCCATCCGTCGCGGAACGCCGTGTGTGCCCGGTGGTGCAAGCACCCAGGTGATCGTGGAATTGTTCGGCCGCACGGATCCCGTCGCGGTCGGGTCCTTTGTTCCGGATGCTTTGCTCCAGCTCACGGTCTTTCCCGTGCCCGCGCACGACCGGTGCGTGGTGCGGTTCCCTGCGGTCGGACCTTGGCGCATGGCGTTGATCGCAGTGGATGGGCGGACGCTCCGGCGTTGGTCAGTAGCAGGCGATGCCGTTGAACTCTTCCTCGGTGACCTCGCTCCCGGCATCTACACGGTGCAAGCCGAGCAGGCCAGTGACCGGGGCATTGGCACAACGCGCTTGGTGGTCTATTGATCCGCAGTGCGGTGAACGAAGGGGATGCAGGTGCGCTGGCCGTTCCTGTTTTCCACGACCACCACATAGAGCCCATCGCCCAAGTCGGCTACGGGCACATCCACAGTGGTGTGCGTGTTCGGGATACGGATGGGCCGTATCTGAGGTCGGCCCAGCACATCCACCACTTGCAGCGTGCCTTCGCCGGCGCCATGCAGCAGCATCCGATCGCTGCTCGGGTTCGGGATCACCTTCATGGCAGTGCTCGTCGCGAACTCTTGAAGGCCCACCGGCTGAAGGTGCAATTCATCGCTGGCTTCGGCTATGCACGTGGTGATCGGATCGGTGTAGTGGTAGGTGATCACATGAGGTCCGGGCCCGGCGAGCATCGCGTAGAACACGTTGTTGAACACCCCAGGGCCGCTGAAAAAACCACCGACCGGCGTGGCGAAGGGCATGGCGGCGAGCAGCGACAGCACCGTGTCAGCGGGCAATGTCCCGTTGGGTAGGTCGATCTGTACGGGAGGCGGTTCGGCCAGGTTGAACCGGACGGTCACAGGCTTGCCACCACTCCCTTCGTCCCTGTCGAACAGTTCCACTTTCCCATCCCCGTTCAGGTCGCCGATGCGGATCTCCCTTTCGGTGTCGATGAACACCTGCCGGAATACGAACCCGCTCGCGGTGAGGTCCTGGATGGAGGTGCCGCCGAAGCCGCCCATCAGCTCCATAGTGCCCTCGCAATCCAAGTTGCCCACCTGTGAGCTCTGGAGGTCCGAATAGCCGATCACCATGGCACCACCCGGCGAACGCAGTGCGATGATCTGGCCGACCACATAATCAAGAAGCCCATCGTTGTTCACGTCCGCCACAGCGTTCGAACTACCATAGGTGCCGAAAAACTCCAGGATGGTCCAGGGGAAACCGAGCGCACCGCCCACATTGTAGGACACCTGCAACCAGGATTCCAAACCATCCCCGCCTACCAGATCGATGTCGCCATCGCCATCCCAATCGAAGGGCGGGTAGAACCAAGCGGAACCCGGCGCGGCGTATTCGCTGCTGAAGAGCCCCGCACCGTTGTTGCGCAGGAGATAGGTCGCGTACGTTCGCCCGATCACCACATCCTGATCACCATCTCCATCCATGTCCTGTGCGTAGTAGCCCCGAACATGATCGTACGGACCGGTGGGTGCTGAGATGATCTCGCGCGTGTAGCCCACCGCGTTCTTCCGCAACAGGAGGAGCGTGTCCTTTTGGTCGTCGGGGCTGTAGGTCCAGATGGCACCCAGCAGGTCTTGATCACCATCACCGTCCACATCAACGAATTTGAACTCCGTGAACCGCACTGTGTCCACAAAGACCGGTGTGGCGAAGGTCCCGCTGCCATCGTTCGCATAGAGGAACAAGGAGTCCGGTGTTCCAATGAAGAACTCGGGCCGGTGCAGCACCCAGGCGTCCAGGTCGCCGTCGGCGTCGGCGTCCTGTAGCACCGGGAGCAGGCAAGCAGTGCAAAAGGGCTGCGTGGGGCCGAACACTTGCGCGACCACTGGGGATGCGCCAGCGATGGTCCCGAACAGGACCGCGATGATGAGCGGTGGTGCGTGATGACGCATGCCTGATCCGTTACTCCAATACGAGCCGGAACGTATGGATGAAACCGGCGTTGAGATAGGGGTGCTGGCTGCCGATGAGCACACGTTCACCGTTCTGTACAAAGAGGCCTATCGCTCGCAACCCCTGCCCGGACACCACCGTGCTGGTAGTGCCCAAGGACAGACCAGGCCAACCGAGCGCTACGGTCTCCAGGTCGCTGGTGATGTCGCCGTCGAAAAAAGGAGGAAGCGCACTGCTTTCGTGTGCTTGTGTGAGCAGTTCCATTTGGCCGTTCACCACCGCTGCGCAGTAACAAGCCACCGTTCGATCGCTCGCCGAAAGACCCGAGAGTACGCGGATCCCTCCGCTTATGTCAGTGGCCGTTCCGAAGCGCGCAACGAAAGGCTTGCTAACGCTCGCATCGCCCGTATTGGGGCGGGTGCCCACCAGAACGAACGAATCACCCGCCCAGAACATTTGCTGGGGTTCGGCATTGATGATCGTTTGTCCCTGGTCCTGCAACGAACCGGTGCCTTCCGCGATCCAATCGGTACTGCTCACCTGGTAGCCGTGCGCGGTGATCGTGTGCGAGGTGCCCGGCAGACCGGCATCGGTGACCACCATCACCCGCCCGTTCGGCGCGCAAGTGAGCGCGTGCAAGCGATCGTCAGGAGCGGTGAGTACGATGTCCGCTTGCGCGAACGCGCCCGTGCTACCGCCCATCGCGAAGCGGAAGAGCCGGATGCCCGCCGCGCTCGCGGTTTCCCACCGCGCGGCCAACAGAAGGTCGCCGCTGGGGTGCAGGTCGCACAGCGCGCGAAGCCGTGGCAAGCCGTCAAGGTCCTTGGTCGCACCATCGATGTTCACATGTACCGAACCACCTGCCGTGAGGTAACGGCGGAACGGTGCGCCGATGGGGCCGCCATCACGCCCCACACGATGCACGATCACATGCAACCGGTCCTCCTGCTCTACCTGTCGACCGATCCCCACCACCAGGATGGACCCATCGCTCAACGGTGCGAAGTCCGTGTAAAGCAGTTCGCTCTGCTGGAAAGTGATGTTCTCCGCCGTGCGCGGAAGTACGTCCAGATCGATGCGGGGGCCAAGATCCCCTTCGGCGCTCATCAATTGCAGAAAGGACGTTCGGCGATCCACGGGGGAGCCCTTGCAAAGCAGGATCTGCCCGCCCCACGGGTCGGCCTTTACCGC
>JAGNSU010000037.1:0-12594 GCA_017987895.1 Flavobacteriales bacterium
TTCAGTGCGACGATGAGCGGCGAAGTGCGGCGTATCGCGAAACGCTACATGCGCGAGTTCGAGGAGGTGAGCATCGGTCCGGCCAACGCGGCGGCCACGATGATCCAGCACCAATACTGTGTGGTACACTCCAAGGACCGCTACGCGGCGCTGAAACGGTTCGTGGACGCTGACCCCGAGCTTTTCGGGATCGTGTTCTGCCGCACCAAGCATGAAACGCAGGACCTGGCCACAGCGCTGGTGAAGGACGGCTACAATGCCGATGCCATACACGGCGATCTGAGCCAAGCACAACGCGACCAGGTGATGGGCAGGTACCGTTCCCGCTCGTTGCGCCTGCTAATCGCCACGGATGTGGCCGCCCGTGGGATCGATGTGAAGGATGTGACCCACGTGATCCACTTCGACCTGCCGGGCGAGGTGGAGAACTATACCCACCGCAGCGGCCGCACTGGCCGCGCGGGGAGGACGGGCATTTCGCTCAGCATCATCGGCGTGCGCGATGTGAACAAGGTGCGCCAGTTGGAACGCGGCCTTAAAACCCACTTCATTTTTGTGCGGGTCCCGGGTGGTGCGGAGATCGGCCAGCAGCAGGTGAAGGCGTACATGAAACGCCTCGCGTCGGTGGAAGTGGATCGCGAGGGGCTCGCCGAGCTGTTGTCCGAAGCGCGCACCGAGCTGCAGAGTTTTGAAAAGGACGAATTGATCGATCGGTTCATGAGCCTGGCCTTCAACCGGATCATCGAACAGCATCGCACTTCCTACGACCTGAACGTTGACATGAGCCGCAAGGACCACAGCGCACGCGCTGAAAGGCCCACCTCGCTGGAACGTTTCAGCACCGGCCGCCAGATGTTCATCAACCTCGGCACCGCCGACGGTTTCGACAAGGGCAAGATGCTCGGCTATGTCTGCGGCATCACCGGCTTGAGCGGCGAACTGATCGGCAAAATGCTGATCAAGGACGTGTACTCGTTCATCGACATCGAACCCGCCCATTTCGAGCAAGTCCTCACCGCGTTCCAGAACGCCAGCTACAAGGGCCGGAGCGTGCGCGTGGATGCCGCAGGTGGTCCCGGTAAGAGCGCTCCTCGCGGGGGTGGTTCTTACCAGGGCGGCGGCGATCGCGGTGGTAGCAGCCACCAAGGCGGTGGCGGCTACAAAGGCGGTGGCGATCGCGGTACGGGAGGCTACAAGAGCAGCTACAGAGGCGGCGGGGATCGCCCCGATCGTCCGCAAAGTGGCGGTGGGAACGAGCGTCCCTCGCGCGGCGGCTACCCGAAGAAGGATTTCTACGAGCCCAAGACGAAGTATCCGAAGAAGGAGCGCAAGTAGGCCGCTTGGTTCTGGTGTCAGTTCAATGCCATAGGCCGAGGATCGTTCCGTAGAGAACGAACTGGACCACATGGTAGCCGCCATCGATGAGCAGCAGCGTCGTGCTGCGATCGGCGAACTGGTAGTTGATCGCGAAGCTCGTGGCCGCGATGCCCGCTCCACAGACAAGGCCATCGTGCAGTGCATGGTGCAGCGTCGGCTCGGGGCCGACCAATACCGCGAAAGCGTAAGCCGCGATCCAAGCCATCAGGAACGCGATGCTGTAGACGCGCGCTGGATGCCTATGGTCCTTGCGTTGCATGCCATCGACCCACGTCCCGTTCGCCTTTCCCCAGGCCTTTCCGAAAAGGGCGGCTGAATACCAGGGTGCGCCGAACAGAAAAATGCTCACGGCGCAGGTGAGGATCGCCAGATGGTTCATGACGCCAAGCTACCGGATCGCCGGTCGTTCTTTTGCACTCATGTCCATGGACTTCCTCCCCAGCGCCCGCAAAGAGTTCGCCTACTACCGGCAGCTCGGCGAAAAGACCTTCGCACAGCTACCGGATGCGGACCTTCTCCGCGAACCCGCACCGGGAAGCAACTCCATCGCCGTGATCGTGAAGCACCTCCACGGCAACATGCGATCGCGTTGGACGGAGTTCCTGACCAGCGACGGCGAGAAACCCTGGCGCCAGCGCGATGCGGAGTTCGAGAACGATCTGCGCGATCGAGCGGAACTGATGATGCTCTGGAACGAAGGATGGACCTGTCTCTTCAACGCCATCGATCCACTCACGCCCGAAGACCTGCACCGTATCGTGCTCATCCGCACCGAGCCGCATAGCGTGGCACAGGCGATCACTCGACAATTGGCGCATGTGCCTTACCACGTAGGGCAGATCGTGCTCCTGGGAAAACTCTTCCTCGCCGAGAACTTCCGTTCGCTCTCCATACCGCGGGGCGGTTCGCGCTCCTTCAACGTGGATAAGGGCATGTGAGCCCGGTCGCGGAAAGGCAGGCGCGGAGATGCGGACAGGGATGGAACGTTCCCCGGGGGAAGACGGTCGGTACAACGGCGTTCCTAACCTTGTTCGATGATGAAGCCTCGTTCACTCGCCCTGGTCACCGGCTCGATGCTCTGCTTGATCGGTGCCGCGCAGCAGATCCCCGATAGCGCCTTCACTTACCAAAGCAGGACGCCTGCGTATCCAAAGGGCCAAGGTCCCGTCGTCGTGCTGGATGAGGCCCATTTCAATTTCCACACGCTCGGTGGCCGGTACTACGCCTTCGGTAAAGTGCTCGAGAACGATGGCTACGTGATACGTGCGGGCACGCAAGATCTCACCCTGCCGTATTTGGAGGAAGCGCGCATACTCGTCATCTCCAACGCACTTTCCGGGGACGGTTCATGGCAGCTACCTACCGCCGATGCCTTCACCAAAGAGGAAGCCGAGGTGGTAAGGGCTTGGGTACACAATGGAGGTAGTTTGTTCCTGATCGCCGACCACATGCCGTTCGCAGGTGCCGCGGCCCGCCTGGGGCGCATCTTCGGGGTGAATTGGATCAATGGCTATGCGGTCCGCAAAGACAGAGCACCGGAGTTCTTTTCCCGAAAGGCGGGTACGCTCACCACCAACCCGATCACCGATGGTGGCGGTGTGTTGGAGCGCATCGACAGCGTTCAGACGTTCACCGGAAGTGCGTTCCTGGTGCCGCCAGAAGCGATACCCATCACCCGTCTGAAGGATGACTACGAGATCCTGTTGCCCACGACCGCGGGCCAATTCAACGACTCCACCGCCTACGTGGACGGGTCCTACTTCACCAACGGTGCGATGCTATCGTATGGAAAAGGGAGAGTGGTTCTCTTCGGTGAAGCCGCCATGTTCAGCGCGCAACGCCAGGGACCCGACCGTCTGCCGATGGGTATGAACCAGCCCGGTGCCGCGCAGAACCCTCAATTCCTGCTCAATGTGATCCACTGGCTGGATCGCCGGTTGTGAAGCATGGCAGTTATGCGCGCGGAGCGGTAGGAAAAGCGCTCAACGATCCGCTCCAGTGGGACCTACACGGACGACCTCGCCCATCAGGCTATCCAGCAATTCATCCACATCGGCGGATGCCCTTACCCGGGTGGGTCCATGGAGGAACCCATCCTGTTCCATGCGCGCGATCTGTTCCAATAGCGGCGAATAGAAATCGTTCACGTTCAGCAGGCCCATCGGTTTGGCGTGCAGACCGAGCTGCCGCCAGGTGAGCAGTTCGAAGAGTTCGTCCATTGTGCCGAAGCCACCGGGCAGGGCGATCACCGCATCGCTGCGTTCGTGCATCCGCATCTTCCGCTCATGCATGTCGTGCACCACGATCAATTCGGTAAGGCCTGAATGGGCGAGCTCCTTCTCCACCATGAAACCAGGGATCACTCCGATCACCTCCCCTCCGTTCGCCAGCGCCGCGTCGGCAACGAGCCCCATCAGCCCCACATGCCCACCGCCATAGACCACGCCCGTTCCACGGATGGCCAGGGCCTTGCCGAGACCACTCGCAGCCTCGTGGATCAATGGATCGCTCCCCTTGCTGGCCCCGCAGAAAACAGCGATCCGTTGCATGCGGCGAAGGTAACGGGACACCGTTGGCCGTTCAGAGCAAGGAGATCACCGCAAGTGCGCTGGGTTGACGAAGGTCATTTCCAAGAATGGTCGGTCGACGCACCTTTCCCGAACAAAACGATCGGACCATGCGCACTCTCTTCCTGTTCATTCTCTTAATGGGGCTCTTCGGTCCGGCCACGTTCGCACAAGGGGATGTGCCCTCCAACGGGGCCGATGGCTTGGTAACGGTGCGTGTGGATGACCTCGATGATGCTGGCCTTGGCCGGATCTCCGCCCGCATCGCCAAGGAGCAACAGGTGAGCTTGGAATACACCTGCTTGCGCTCCGGGATCGTGGTCCTGCACTTCCAGGCGTTGCAGGTCTCTGAAAGGGCGGATGTGATCACAGTGGTGAAGCGCTTGTTCCAACAAGCCGGGATCACCGGCGTGATCGACTTCCTGGACATCCATGTGGAGAGAAGCGCGCTGAACAAGTGTTGAGAACACGCCCCGATCGGCCCTTCGAAGGCCATCGTGTCACCCAAGGGTCATAAATACCACTGGAATGGCCGTTGCGGCTGACAATTGATCTCCAAGGAGATCTTTGGCATTGGATCGGTAGGGTCCCGGTCACGATGAAAGGTCCTGAAACAACCGTGCGGCGGATGGTGGTGATCAAAGCGCCCCAAGAGGCCGTTTGGAAAACGCTGATCGAACATGGGTTGGCGTCGTTGCATTTGTTGAACGAAGAGGGCTACAAACCTTTGAAGGAGGGCTCGACCCATGTGTGGCACGGACCCGAGGATCCGAACAAGGCGCCCTTGGTAAAGGCTCACGTAACGGTCGTCGCGGCCCCGAGGCGCATCGCGCTAATGGCCTATGATCATTCCACGGGCCTGCCCGATCAGCCGGAGAACTATACATCCGTCGATCTTCAGCTGGCCGCGGAAGAGGACGGCCGCACACTGGTCACCGTGGAGCAAGGGGATTTCGCCGCCTTCCAACAAGGCACGAAGCTCGCACGCGAGGCGGGAAACGACTGGGTGGAAGCGTTGATCCGTTTGCGCGAGCAAGTGGAGCACGAAGCCGCCGCGTAGTTGTCGTTCCAATGGACGGATCTCCTTCGGTGAGTCACTGCCTGGACCCCTTCCCGCTATTGTCCGCGAAGACGATCCTTGAGGTGCCAACTCTGCCCTGGCCGTCCATCCAGACCACGGTGTAACCACCAGCGGTAAGGCTGCCGCGATGGAGCAACACATCGTCGCCGATCTGCTCCATTTCCGCTGGCACGGAGCGGCCCAATGGGTCGATCACCATCATCCCCTTTGCGCGCGCATGGAGGATCCGCACTTCGGCGACCGTTGGATTCGGGAAGACGACGGTGCGTCCCGACCGACCCTCCTCATCGATCCACGTCGCACACGCGCTGCTCGTGCAATAGGTCACCCCAGCATCCACCGCACCCGCGTTCGTGTCCAGGATCGGCGGGACCGTGGTCGTTGGCGTGCCATCGCAGATATCGATCGTCCCCGTGATGGTGCCGAAGTTCTCCGTGAGCTGCGTTGCGCAGATCGATCCTTGGCCGCTCAATAGACCCTCCGAGATCAAGCTGATAACGGAAGCTGTTCCACCGGCCATTTCGAAGTGGCCATCCACCAATAGACCTTCCGCGATCACTCCGCCACTTACCGTCACATGGCTTCCCTGGTTCAGCCGCAACGCTTGTACCACCAACAGCGATCCATCCACCTGAACGAGGTTGTTCACTTCCAATTGGCCGGCCACGCGCAGTATTCCATCCGCATGGACCACCACCAGCGGATAAGGCATTGCGAAATTGAAGAGCGCCACCTCGACCACATGATGGATGTGTACTTCGGAGGTCGTGGAGGGCACGCAGTTACAATCCCAAGTAGCCGGTGCCGACCAATTGCCATCCGTCACGCTGGTGACGGTCTGGGCCGATGCGAAGGCTGATACGGCGAGCCATGCACCGGAGATCATGTTGCGGACCATGTGGGTGTCTTTTCCTGAAAGGTAAGATGTGCAAGAACCGCATACGAGGCTGGTCGGTCGTACGAACGCACCGCCTGGACGCCGTCAGTCCTTGATCACGCGCAAGCACAAGCGGCGATCGCGATCACTCCACACTTCCAGAACGTACGCCCCCGGAGGTAGGTCGCCCCAGCCGGATAGCTCCATTCTGGCGGAAGAGCGAGGTATCTGCCGCTCCCATACGACCGCCCCGAAAGCGTTCCGCACGGTGATCCGTACATCGCCGTTCCGATCCGCCAGGCCCTCCACTACGAGGCGATCATCGAACGGGACAGGAAAGCACGTAACACCGGTCCCTTCGCTCCGCGAAGCAGCTCCGATCCCGACATGGTACCCATCGCACACGGTCAGCTCGGTCCCTGATAGATAGCGTTCCGCGGCAGAGATGGATCCCGGCGGCAGGCTGTTCGGGCCCACTTGCGGCCAGCCACCGATCACCTGCACAAAGTCCGGCAGGCTCGCCGCATAGTAGGTGGTGTCTTCCAGATCCCCTGTGCCCGGTGGATCGACCGTGCCTTGCACGATGTTGCCGTATTCGAAATGGCCAACCCCATTGGGCAGATAGAGTCCGGGGGATCCTTGGATCTCGTTGCCGACGAAATTGACCGAGTCCGTGGCGGGGGCGTTGTTCATGATCAAACCCCAGCCACCAGCGCGGTTCCGGAACAGGGTATTGAACGGCCCGTTCGATCCGTGCGAATCGTCGATCACGATGTTCTGCACGATGTTCCCTTCGAACAGGTTCAAATAGGGATGGTCGCCATGCAGGACGATCTCGCCGGCCGAGTTCGGCGGAAAGATGCCTTCGGTCCAATAAGGATCGACCGATCGGTTGTATGCGAACACATTGCCGTTCGCGCCGGCCTGCAGGATCATCGCATGCCGAAGGTGCTCGAAGATGTTGTCGTAGATGTAGTTCTCCCCCGCGGTGAAATAGGCGAGCACGCCGTAGCCCTGTCCCCCACCGCCGTATGCGAAGGCATGGTGCAGGTAGCTGCCGCTCACCTCGCAATTGGTGCTCGCGAAAAGTTCCACGTGCGCGAAGTTGCATCGGTCGCTTTCCACACCCTTCACCCAGCAATGGGAGGCGCGTTCGAAATGGATGTTCGACCATTCGTCCGCCGATGTCACATCGGTACGCACGATCCTCAGGCATTCGATGCCTGCATGACGCACGGATGCAAGCTTGCGGAAGTAAGGCGCGGCGATCATCGGATAATGCGCACGCAAGGGCGATTCTATCTCCACACCGTCCGGATCCACTGATACCACACGCGCCAGTTGCCCAGTGGTTCCCAGCGCCCACGGCGACACCACCAACGCGGTGTCATCGCGGTAGAGCCGTATCTCGTCACCTGGTGCCAGGCCTGCGGTGGCGGTCATCGACAAGAGCGTATCCCCACGCGCGCCGCTCTGGCCCAATACGAAGTGTTGTGGCTCCTCCTGGCCGATCGCGGCGATGCAATGGCCCGCACCGCCGAGAGAAAAGGTGAGCGTGGTCGAATCCGCCGTGGCCCCCCGCAGGACCACACTGTCCGGTAAGAGGATCGTGGAGGTGAACAGGAAATCGCCCGGTGGGAACAGGATCACCCCTGCTTGTCCCTGTACGGCCGTGAACGCGGCGAAAAGCGCCGCACCGTTCGGCGTCACGCCATCACCGATCCCGCCGAAGGTGGTGATGTCCACCGTGATCGTCGATGATGGCGGCAACAACTGGAAACCCGCTTTGCTCCAATCTGTGGACCGTGCAGTTGGCAGCACTTGCGCCGGCAGGTTCGCTGCCAGCGATACGAACACCGCTATACCGGGACCGTTCCTCACTCGCATCAGCCTATGCCATTGCTGGCGGGTGCAGCGAATGTAGGTGCTCGCGGCGGGCACGGCGAGCGCGATGGAGGCCATTACAAGCTCACGGCATCGGCCCGTAGACCACCATCGGTTCCACCCTCTTCGTTAAGTTGCCGCATGATCTGGTTCGGCGCCTTCCTGGCAGGTGTTGTCATCATCGCCTACGGCCTGGTCAAAGCGCTTCGCTCGCGGAAGCCGGATATGTGGATGGCCAATGGCGGCTTCGTCGCGGCGATCGGCTTCATGGGCTTCAGTACATGGCCGGTGGAAGTGGTCCCTTCTGGCATGGACCAGAAAGCCGCAGGTCTGATGTTGATGTGGTGGGGAGGCTGGGGTGCTTGCGCTTGGGCCGCGTACCAATTGCTCTGGTCGCTGCGCGCGCTGGCCTGGCCATCGGTGCCGGGCACCGTTACGCGGAGCGAAGCGGTGTTCATGGGCATCAACAACTCCACCATCATCGGCCCGCGCGGAAGCACAAGGCATTGGTGGAGCGTAACCTATTCGTACGCCGTTGATGGCAAGTCCTTCACCAGCTCGAACAAGGCGCTGGACATTGATGATCAGGACAGCACCTTCAGCAGCGTGACGAACATGGTGGCGAAGCACCCGGTGGGGTCCACGATCACTGTCTACCACCACCCCAGGGATCCCGGGCTTGTGTGCATCGATCGTGGTTGGTTCAATGCGCGGTGGTATGTGCCTGTGATGTTCGCTGCGATCATGTTGTGGGTCGTCTGGCCCGGGTAGTTGTTCTGCGTACCAAGGACCTGCTCCGCACGAACGATCGGCCCCACCAAGCGCAACGCCCGCGTGCGGAATACGTGCCCCAAGGTTCGGTCCAAGTGCGACCTTCGCCCCGCATGGCCAAGCGCACCATCCCCATCGACGATGCCGAAGTAAATGTGTTCGCCAACGCCGGCGAGTGGCATGTCTGGCTGAAGAAGAACCATGCGAAGAGCAGCGGTGTATGGCTTCGCATCGGAAAGAAGAACGGCGGGCTGATCACCATCACCTATGATGAGGCCGTGGAGACGGCGCTCTGCCACGGTTGGATCGATGCCATCCGCAAGTCGTACGACAGCCTCTCGTTCGTGCAACGGTTCACGCCGCGGAAGCCCCGCAGCATTTGGAGCCAGGTGAACCGTGATCGCGCACTCGCATTGATCGAGGCCGGTGCCATGCTCCCCGCCGGGTTGGCCGCCGTGGGCACCGCGAAGGCCAATGGCGAATGGGACCGCGCCTACAGCCCCGCATCGACCATCACCGAACCGAAGGACCTGCTGGCCGCCCTGCGGAAGAACCCGCCCGCGAAGGCGTTCTATGGCACGCTGAACGCTCAGAACCGCTACGCCATCCTACATCGATTGGAGAAGACCGCGGATCCCGGGACACGCGCCGAACGCTTGGCGAGGTTCATCGCGATGCTGGAGCGCAACGAGTTGATCCATCCTTGAGCAGTGGGGTGCGAGATCATGCTTACACGATGATGGGAACGAATACCCCAGCGGCCCATCGGTCGATCCGGACCGATGCCAGTGACCCCGCCTTCCGCGAACTGGTCGCTGAATTGGACAAGGACCTCGCGATCCGCGATGGGAACGACCACGCGTTCTTCGCGCAGTTCAACAAGTTGCACGACATCCGCCATGCCGTGGTGGTGTGGCACGGTGCGGAACCCGTTGGATGCGGCGCGTTCAAACCGTTCGATGGGGATACGGTCGAAGTGAAGCGGATGTACGTGCGGCCCGCGCATCGGCAGAAAGGCATCGCCTCACAGGTCCTGCGCGAACTCGAGCGTTGGGCCAATGAGCTGGGCTATGACCGCTGCGTGCTGGAGACCGGCCAGAAGCAGCCTGAAGCGATCGCGCTCTACACGAAGCACGGCTACAGCATCATCCCCAACTACGGTCAGTACATCGGCGTGGAGAGCAGCGTCTGTTTCGAGAAGCGCGTTCGTGAACGGGGGGTCCGATCGCTCATGATCGAGCATCCCTGACCGGAGCACCGCGCTTCAGAATGCCCGCGCAGATCAAGCTGATCAACAGACCGACGGGCAGGATCTCCAAATACGTGAACCCGATCTTCACCACCGGGTTCTTGTACAGCTCCCCGAAATAGCGCATCTCTTCGAGCTCGGCCTCCACCTCCGCCGCGGGCATGTCGCTGCTTTCGAGCTTCGCCTTCTCATGCTCGTAGTACTCCTGCATGAAGTCCTGCTCCGATGTCGCACTGAGCACCATCCAGGATGCCACGTACATCGTGGAGGCGACCAGGGTGATGTACAGGCCCATGAGGAAGGCCTTGCCGAACTTGATCGACCCACTCAGATGCTTGTCCCGGTAGGTCCTCACCGCGAAGAAGATGGTGGACAGGGCGATGACCATGGTCGTGTACCCGATCCACATTCCATTGTCCAAGTCGTGGTCGCCGCTGCCCAGGGTCAACCACATCATCGCGGAAACGATGATGCCGCCGATGATGCCGTAGGTGAGGATGGTCTTTTTCATAGTGTTGGTTTTGTGCCGCGAACCAATGCCGTTCCGAGGCGAAGGCAGTCATACTTCAGTAGGGTCCGCACCCGCCGAAGCGAAGATCCATACCAAAGGATGATGGCGTCTCATGGGATGAGGCCCAAGGACTTGGCCTTATGGACCGCCTCCGTACGGCGCCTGACGTCCAGTTTCGCGAAGAGGTTCGATGTATGCGACTTCACCGTGGGCAACGAGATGAAGAGCTGGTCCGCGATCTCCTGGTTCGAACACCCCGTGGCCATCAAGTGCAGCACCTCCAGCTCCCGCCCGCTGATGCCGATGCGACGCAATGCCTCCTCGTTCGGCCGATGCGGTGCCTCGGCTGGGACCTCCTCCTTCCGCGTGAGCAGCTTCGACCCCACCCATATGCCCAAGGCCGTGAACAACAGGGCCACTACCCCGATATAGACCTCCACCCTCAGATCGCGGATCCAAAAGCGGTACTCGAAGTACTTCAGAATGAACACCAGCACAGCCAGCGCAAGGCCGTAGAGAACCACGGTGGTCCAGAAACCCGATCGGCGTGATGCATCAGCTGTCCCGGCCATCGGGCCAAAGTTCGGTAAGGAGTCTTTGAGGCCTGCTCGTCCGCTGATCGAGCTCTCCCCCTGCGCGTCATTCTGGCCCGCTGCGACCCTCATGGATCCCTAAGCGATCCCTAAGCCTCCGCTGTACACAAGGCCCGCGGCCCGCTGATAGTTTTCGGCCCATGGAGACAAAGGGAACGAACGAACAGGGGTCACGACGCCGGTTCCTGAAACTGGTGATGGCCGGTGCGGCACTGATGCATGCACCCTTGGGCGTGGCACGCATGGCGCTCCGCGCGACGCCGGACAGCGAGGACTTCCTGAACGCGTGCGCCCGAGGCGATCTTGAACGCGTGCAGGAACTGCTGGCCGCTGATCCCACGTTGCTGGCAGCGAAGGATACGCTGGGACGCAGCGGCTTCGCGCTCGCACTGCTGGCAGGACATGCATCGGTGGGCGATCACCTGAAAGCGTCCGGATACCTCACGGATCTGCACGAAGCCGCGCTGGACACCGATTGGGAACGCTACAAGGAACTGATCGGCACGGAAACGGAACGCACAGTGCATAGTGTGAACGCCGACCACCCGATCGGTGGAACAGTGATGTGGGCCGCGGCGGCGGGCGGCGCGGGCATGAACATCTGGCGTGTGTATGCCAGCGGTGGCGACCCCGATCGGAACCCACGCGCAGCGGCAGGAAGCACGCCGTTGCAACGAGCCCTTCGCCATAACGATCAAGGTGTCGCGGAGATGACCGCCGCCACGCTCCTCACGAACAATGCGGACCCGGCGCCGCCGCCGAACGCGGAGCTGCCCCCGCTGCATATCGCCGCCGAGCGGGGAAGCCTCCAACTGGCGGAGATGCTGATCCGCCTCGGCGCCGAGGTGGACGCGCGCGACAAGGACGGGCGCACCGCGGCCCAACTGGCTGAGCACGCAGGGCACCGATCCGTGTTCGACCTGCTGGTGGATCATGCGAGGATCTCCCGCACCTGCTACACTTCGCGCACGGCCTATGATGTGGATGGACATCCATACCACGCCCCAGATATGATCGACGTTCCGATCCACCTACAGGGCCTGCAAGTGGGGCGCGCGCACAGGGATCTGGACGCGCTGCGCACGGCCGCCGCTGCCGACCCGCGCCTGGTGCATTGCATGGCCACCACCAGCGAGCGTTGCGTAGAGGCGGGCGCCCACGTGGGGCGAAAAGACATCGTGGACTACCTGCTGGAGAACGGCGCGCCCTATGCCCTGCCCACAGCCGTAATGCGTAATGACCTCACCACGGTGCGGCGGCTGTTGGACGAGGACCCGCACCGGATCCATGAACGCGGTGCCCACGATTTCGCCCTGCTCTGGTACCCCGTCATCGGCGGGGGACTGCTGGAGATGGCGCAGCTCCTGCTGGACCGCGGAGCGAAGGTGGAGGAGCAGCATTTGCTGGGCACCACGGCCCTGCACTGGGCCTGTCGCGAGGAGCAGATCGAGCTCGTGGACCTGTTCGTGGCGCACGGTGCCGATGTGGACCGCGTGGGCCGCAAGTTCCGCGCGGAGGGTGAAACGCCCTTGCGGTCCACCACGAACGAGAAGATCATGGACCACTTGCGCAGCCTCGGTGCACGATAGGGCCACCGGTACATTTGGGAGGTGGCTGAACTGATCCGATCCGGCAACTTCCTGTTCAACCCGGCGACCGGTGAACTGATCCACCGCGATGAAGC
>JAGNSU010000037.1:12694-28118 GCA_017987895.1 Flavobacteriales bacterium
TGGACCACTTGCGCAGCCTCGGTGCACGATAGGGCCACCGGTACATTTGGGAGGTGGCTGAACTGATCCGATCCGGCAACTTCCTGTTCAACCCGGCGACCGGTGAACTGATCCACCGCGATGAAGCCGGCAAGGAGAGGATAACGCGCCTGCAGCCGCAGCCGGCCAGGTTGCTCACCCTGCTGCTCGAGCGCCATCCGGATATCGTGGACCGCGAGCGGATCAAGGATGCGCTGTGGCCCGATGTGCTCGTGGACCTTGATGCCAGCATCCCATTTTGCATCCGCCAGATCCGTGCGGCACTGAACGACAGTGCCGCCGTTCCGCGGTATATCGAAACGATCCCCCGCCGCGGGTACCGCTGGATCGCCGATGTGCAGCGCGAACAGAGCAGAGCGGGAGAAGGGACGAAAGAGAACGCCATGTCCGCACCGGTGTATGCCGAGGCGATGGTGGACGCACGGCCGCGCACGAACAGCATAGCATGGATCAAGCGGCGTTGGTGGCTTGCGTTTCCGGCCATCGCCCTCCTGGCCGCGCTGGTCTATTCCGCGTCGACGGGATGGAACGATGCGGGTGACGCAACGGCCGGTGCCGATCCGATGCGCATCGCGATCATGCCGTTCGCTCCGGCCGACACGGCGAACGCGTTCGCGGGTAACGATATCGCATCGCGACTCGTCGAAGCACTGAACAATGCTCCGCAGAACGGATCGGAGATCATCGGCCCCACCACCACCTCGACCTTCGATCCCGGAGCCATCCGGCGCAGCGCGCTCCAGTTCGGGATCGACTATGTGATCAATGGCCGCTTCTCGATGACCGGTGCGGAGAGCCGCCTGCTCGCCGAGGTGATCCGTGTGAGCGATGGCACCCATGTTTGGGTGATGTCGTACGATCCCAGCACGAACTCGCCTACCATCACGGAGGAGATCCAAAAGGGTCTTGCCGAAGAGATCGGCAAGGCGCCGTGACCCGCGTGACCCGTCCTTGGATCTCCGCAGGCTCTCTCGTCTTCGAGGACCCTGTAACCATCACGGCTCCGAGCCGCAGGGTCGCCGAAGCGGCAGACCCGGCGGAGATTTTGGGACTCCCTGCACTGTCGAAGCGATTACCTTGGCACGACCCATGGACACTGGTCGCATTGCATGCGTCGTGCTGCTCTCCGCTGTGGTCCACGCCGGTGCAGCGCAGAGTCTCATGTATTCGCCAGTGGCGGTCAGCTCGCCGGACCTTATCCCTGCGGTCGGTTACCCCTTTGACCTCCTCTACGACCACAGCGGTCTAAGTTCCATCTTCCTATCCGGGTCGACCGTCTGGCCGTCGGGGTTCTGTTCATGGACCCATAGCTCTGCTGCGGATCACGAGTTCTTTTCAGCACAGGATCCCGGCCTCGATACAGCGCATCTAATCCTGGACATGGGCGCCATGCTCACTTGGGACCGCATGGCTTTCTTCAACGAGGAAAGCGCGGGCTTCGGACTGGATCCGATCCGCGTGGATCATGCACAGAACATCAACGGACCCTGGCAGACGCTGTGCGATTGGTCGTTGACGGACAATCCCGCAGCACCGCCGATGGACTATCCACCGGACGTCCTACTCTTTCCCTTCGAGATCACCGCCCGTTATTTGAGGATCAGAGGCTCCACACCGGATTGGTTGAACAGCTTTTCCGTGGGCGAGATCATTCTGGGAACGGCTTCCCCCGCACAACCCTCGGATACCTGCTTCACAGCTTGTCTGCCGCTCGGGCTCGTGAACATCGCATCGGTCGAGCCCTTCGCCACTGTGGATCCGTCCGTCGAGTTCATTTGGTTGAACGATCGCGACATCGCGGACCTGCGTTGCTTCGACCACCTCGGGCGTGAAATGTCGGTCGCCTGGACGCGGGACAAGGTGAACATCGGCCACTTGAGCAGCGGTGCCTACGTGCTCATCGCAGCCTCACATGGAAGCACCCGCACGTTACGCTTTCACAAGGGCCGATAACCGCTCATTGGGTACCCCGGCACGATCTAGATCTCCTCCAACACCGAACTGCCACTGGACCCATCACCGCTGGTCCATCGCCAGGTCTCATGCAAACGGATGCGGCCTCCCGGCATCAGCTAGGGCACGGACCGGCACACGCCCGTCAGCAATTCGCCCTTGTCGTTCACCTGGTGGTAGCGCATGTCGATGCCGCCATCGTCGTCCACCAGCGCGATCAAGTGCGCGGTCACGATCCTTCCACCCGCATACGCGCAGGTGAGCACCCGTCCGTTCTGTTGATAGTGGAAGATGGTCTCCGACGAAGTCTCCCCGTTCGCCGTATTCCGCACCGGCCGAAAGCGTCTGCCGTGGTAGTTGATCATGCGGGAAAGATCGCCACCCCGGAACATCCTATCTGAGGGTGCGAACCGCCCCGATCACGGATCGCCCCGTCGGCCCCTGCCATAGATCAGGTAATACACCAGCGCCACCAGGCCGCTCCCTCCGACCAGATTGCCCAGCACCACCGGCACCAGGTTGGAAAGCGAGCCCATGATGGTGATGCCATCGGCGCCGGCCACATGTGGATGGGCCGACTTCAACAACATGCCCATCGGCAGGAAGTACATGTTGGCCACACTATGCTCGAAGCCCGCTGCAACGAAGGCCGCGATCGGCAGCACGACGGCGATGGCCTTGTCCATCACGCTGCGCCCAGCGAACGACATCCATATCGCCAGACACACCAGCACATTGCAGAGCACTCCGCTAACGAACGCGGTGCCGAAGGGAAGCGCGCTCTTGGCCGCCGCGATCCGCACATACTGCTCACCCACCGCGCCATCGTTCATGGCCGGATGACCGGAGAGATCCACCAGCACGGCCAGCCCCGCCGCGCCTACGAGATTCGCGATGCTGACCACGCCCCAGTTGCGCAGCACTTCCGCCGTGCTCACGCGGCCATCCGCCCAAGCCATGGCGAGCAGATTGTTGCCGGTGAACAGTTCCGCACCAGCCACCACCACGAGCAGCAAGCCGAGCGCGAAGCACATGCCGCCAAGCACGCGGCCGAGCGCGAAGCCCAGGGACACATCGGAGGTCACGAGCGCGAAGAACATCGCACCGAGGCCGATGAAACCGCCGGCCAGGATCCCGAGGAGCACCAGTTGGAGCATGGGCAGGCGCGCCTTCACCACGCCTACTTGCTGTATGCGGTCCGCGATCTCATCCGGCGAGAACGCATCGGATCCGTAGAGGGCAGGCATTCGCGTCGTGCGTTTCATCGTTCGCCGCCGAATCTACCAATGGCATGCGTCCGGTACGCTGATGGTCATCAACCAGGTCATCCTGTACCGGCGCTTACATTGCCGTTCCGATCCCGGGATCTCGCATCCGCAACCATCAATTCCCCTCACCTGCCATGACCACGACCCATCCCGAGCTTTACGCGAACATCGGCTTCGTTCTTTACAGCATCGCAGCGAGCGATAAGCGGATCGCTCCCGCCGAAGTGGAGGTGTTCAAGGAACAGGTGAAGAAGAACTGGCTTCCCCTGGAGGACAGCACCGACGAGTTCGGCACCGATGCCGCGCACTACATCAGCATCAGCTTCGACTACGCGCATGAGCAGGGCATGTCCGCCGATGATGCCTTCGAACGGTTCAAGGACCACTACCGCGACGCTCCCGGCAGCTACGATGAGGTCACCCGCCAGCTCCTGCGGAATACAGCGGCGGCCATCGCAGCGGCGTTCTCCGGAAAGAACAAAGCTGAACTGGTCCGGCTCGCACAGGTGGAGGCCTTGTTCGCACACAACTGAACCTCGCGGCGGTCACCGCCTCCATCGCGCCGTGCCGACCGCGGGCAACGGGTGGCGGATCGGACGGAGCATGACGTAACGCCGACCTTGGTAGGGGAGATCCGCTCCGAAGCAGTGTTCGATCTCGTCCTGCTCCTATTTGTCGCCTAAGGCATGAACTGGTACCTATTGGACATTGAAGAACTGCGACGGTCGCTCGGCGTGGGCGAACACGGCCTCACCGAAGCCCAGGCAGAGGAACGCCTGCTGGAACACGGCCCCAATGAACTGGAGGGAAAGAAGCGCCGCACGGTGGCCGGACTCTTCCTGGCGCAGTTCAAGGATCTGATGATCCTGGTGCTGCTGGCCGCCGCTGCGATCGCCGGCGCCATCGGCGACCTTACCGATACGTACATCATCCTCGCCATCGTACTGCTGAACGCCGTGATCGGCGTGGTACAGGAGTTCCGTGCCGAAAAGGCCCTTGACGCGTTGAAGCGCATGGCCGCGCCGCAAGCCACCGTACGGCGTGGCGGATCGTTGCGCACCATCGCCGCGCGCGAGGTGGTGCCCGGCGACCTGGTGGTGCTCGAGGCCGGCCAGGTGGTCCCCGCGGACCTGCGGTTCACGGCGTGCCATGGGCTGCGCATGCAGGAAGCGGCGCTCACCGGCGAATCGCTCGACACGGCCAAGCACCCCGATGCGTTGGAGGGAGATGACCTGCCGCTCGGCGATCGCACCAACATGGGCTTCAAGGGCACCGTGGTGGCCAAGGGACGCGCCGAGGGCCTCGCGGTGGCCACGGGCATGCGCACGGAGATGGGGCGCATCGCCAAGCTGCTCGACCAGGGCACCGCCGCCACGCCGCTACAGAAACGCATGACCGCCTTCGGAAAGGTGGTCTCCATCGCCGTGCTCGCGATCTGCGCCGTGCTCTTCACCGTGGGCTGGCTGCGCGGCGGCGATCCCATGACGCTGTTGCTCACGTCCATCTCCCTGGCCGTGGCCGCCATCCCCGAAGCGCTGCCCGCCCTCATGTCCGTGTCGCTGGCGCTTTCGGCCGCGCGTATGGTGAAGCAGCATGCCCTGGTGCGCCGCCTCGCCGCAGTGGAGACGCTGGGCTCGGTCACCTTCATCTGCACCGACAAGACCGGCACGCTTACCCGCAACCGCATGCGCGTGGAGCAGGTGGTCGTGCTGCATGAGGACGATCGCCAGACGATGGTACGGACGATGGCCATCAGCAACGATGTGGCGATCGGAACGGACGGATCACCCGTGGGCGAAGGCACCGAGCTCGCACTGTTCGAGCACGCGCGTGAAGACGGGGTCAGGAAAGTTGATGTCGAACGCGACCTGCCCCGCGTGGCCGAAGTGCCGTTCGATGCCGTGCGCAAGTGCATGAGCACCGTTCATCGGCGCAGCGACGGGAGCTACGTACTCTTCATGAAGGGTGCGTTGGAATCACTGCTCGAACGCACCGCTTCGCCGGACCCGCGCTGGAAGGTGGAAGCCGATCGGCTCGCAGCGGATGGACTGCGCGTGATGGCGCTGGGCGTCCGCGACCTCTCAACGGGCGAACTGCCCCACGATCCGGCCACCCTGGAGCATGACATCACGCTGCTCGGCCTGGCGGGCATAGAGGATCCGCCGCGCGATGAAGTGCCGCAAGCCATCGCCGATTGCCAGGGCGCCGGCATCCGCACGGTGATGATCACCGGCGACCATCCTGTCACAGCGCGCACCATCGCCCACCGCATCGGGCTGATGAGCGCCGCCGATACATCGGATGCGCGCACCGTGATAACCGGCGCCGAGCTGGCGAAGCTGGGTGCTGACGAACTGCGCGCGCGTGTGGAGCACATCCGGGTGTACGCGCGCGTTTCGCCCGAGCAGAAGCTCGATATCGTGACGGCATTGCAGGACCGCGGGCACTTCGTGGCCATGACCGGCGATGGCGTGAACGATGCACCGGCCTTGAAGCGCGCGGACATCGGCGTGGCCATGGGCATCACCGGCACCGACGTGTCGCGCGAGGCCGCCGACATGGTGTTGCTGGACGACAACTTCGCCACGCTGGCGAAGGCCGTGCGCGAAGGCCGCCGGGTGTTCGACAACATCCGCAAGTTCATCAAGTACATCCTCACGGCCAATGCCGGCGAGATCTGGGCCATCGCGCTGGCGCCTATGATCGGCCTGCCCATCCCGCTACTGCCCGTACACATCCTATGGATCAACCTGGTCACGGATGGACTGCCCGGCCTCTTCCTCTCGTTGGAACCAGCCGAGCGCGACCTGATGCAGCGCAAGCCGCGCCGTCCGAAGCAGAGCATCTTCGGGCACGGGTTGGGCGTTCACATCCTGTGGGTGGGTCTGCTGATGGGCGCCGTCACCCTCTCCGCGCAGGCCTGGGCGATCCGCACTGGGCACGACAACTGGCAGACGATCGCCTTCAACGTGCTTTGCCTGAGCCAGATGGGCCACGTGTGGGCGATCCGCACAGAACGCTCCTTCTTCCGCACCAACTTCCTCTCCAACCCTGCGCTGCTCGGCGCCGTTGCGCTCACCTTCGGTCTTCAGGCACTGGTCACTTTCGTCCCGCTCTTCCAGGGCATCTTCCACACGCAGGCGCTCACCGTGCAGGATCTCTTCGTTGTCACCGTGCTGTCGTCGGTGGTCTTCATCGGGGTGGAGGTGGAGAAGCTGGTGATGAGGCGGCGGTGATGCGCATCTCCGATCCGAAAGGGCCAATGTCGGTTCGAGCAGCCCGCACTATTCTGCTTGGAACGGCCATCCGGACTTGTCAGAACGAAAATGGGTTCCGCTCATCGTTGAACGACCAGCCGCAAGCTCTTCGGCGCGAGGCCTGATCGAGCAACTCGCATCTGATATAAGCCCGGAGCGAAGGCGCCGAGGTCGAGCACCATCACATCGCCATTCCAGTGCTGGGGTGGTGTGATCGCTCTGCCCATTGCATCGGTGATGGACGGATCAGCTTCCTGATCCAGGCCGGCCAACGTTACGAGACCGGTGGTAGGGTTCGGGAACAGGTGCAACTGCTCATGCGCCGGAACGGTAGGCATGCCAATGGAGGTCACACAGGTGCTGTCCTCCAGCGTAACGCAGCTGATCGCAGGCGTCGACCAGGCTTGTGAAACCGGCTCAGGCAACAGGCTACCGTAAGTACCCAACTGCCAGGCCGTGGATATGATCGGCCAGGAAATGGGCTCTCCTGAACAGTAGTTGCCCTGTCCCGCACTGTCCACTACGAGAAGTCGCGGTCCTGCAGCACCCGGTCCAATGCCGTTCTGATTCCCCACCACCGCCAATCGCCCATCACTCATTTCAACCATCTCCCCGGGATCGGAAACCAAGTCGGTGGAGGTGTACCACATTCCCCAGAGCGTATCACCGACATCGTTCACCTTGAAGAGGAAAGGATAATATTCAGAGGAATTGTGCTCCCCCGAAACGATGAACCCGTCAGCCGTTTCGATCACGGTTGAGACCAACGCGTCATAGCCATCGTACCGCCGCATCCAAAGCGTATCACCGTTCACATCGGTCCGGCATAGGAAGGGCCGCCCATTCACGGAGATCCCATCCCCCACGGCCAGATATCCGCCTGTTTGGCATTCGATCACGTCCTTGAAGGCTTCTCCAGCGCCGGGGATGCCGTACGTCCTCGACCATTGCACGTTCCCGAGCGCATCCAATTTCAGCAAGGTGGCGTCCTGTACAGGTCCGCCTACCAAGGTGGATCCCGTGATGATCACGCCGCCATCGCTGGTCGCAGCGAGCGCGGTCAACCGATCCTCGTAGCCTGTACCGAAGGTCCGGCTCCACAAGGGGTTTCCGGTCCAGTTGAGCTTGAAGATGCAGGCGTTCACGTCCGATCCGGTGGTCTGCCCGCCCATGTAGATCGCGCTGTCCGGCGCTATAGCCAGCGTCCTGAATTCGCGCACGCTTGAGGAATAGCGCCCCCATAACACAGTACCCTGTGCGTCGCACATCAACAGCCACCCGCCGATATTGTTGTTGCTGCCACCGATGAGGATCCGGTTGCCGGGCGCGGCAACGATGTCGTGCACATAGGCCGTGTTTGAAACATCGTAGTGCGTGGACCACATCACGTGTCCATCGCGCGAACACTTGATCAGGTAGGGGTCGGCGATATTACCTGGAACAACGAAACTGCTGGACATGCCGCCGATGACGAATGTGCTGTCCTCCATGATCGCGATGTCGTGCGCCCAATCGTTCACGAAACCTCCATAAATGCGGTCGTAGAACGTTTGTGCGAACAACCCACCGACGTGACCGAAAAACAGGAACGCTGTTGCCGAGCGAAGAATATCCATAGGATGAGGCATGTGAAAAGATCGGTCGTGGTTGAAAGGTACTCATCGCTATTAAGGGTGCACCGGCCTCTGGTTTGTCCGCAGCTACGCCACGGATCTGCAATGCAGCCGTAGGCGAAAAGCTCTGGACAAGCGCGGACGAACGGCGGGCACGGCGATCAACGCTTTGCTGACTTTTTCCGTGGTCGCTTTTCCGAAGCACTAGGCTTCATGATCAGCTCCCCGCGGCCTGATGCGCGCAGCGGCACCTTGGCTGCTTTCTCAGCGGCGGTCATCAGCGCTTCCACTTCGGGCCGAAGCAGAACAGCCGCCGACTTCAGCACTATATAGCGGGCCTGCGCTTTGCCCTGGAGGAGCTTGTGCGGATCCGGAAGTTGCGAGCCATTGGTCAGGTAGAGACGGACCCCATCGGCGTCCGCGCTCAACGCTGCGATGCCTTCCCCGCCGGCCTCTGTCGGCGAATAGCCGATCACGAAATTCCGGGCATAATCGTATACCAGTTCATTCGCCGTGGGGAACCGCTTCTGTAGGAATTCGCGCACCGCCTGGATCAGCTTCTGATCCTTCGGCTCGTACTTGGAAATGAGCTGGGCGATCTGTGCTTCAGCAGCAGCAGGACTTAGGACTGTTGTTCTCTTGGCGGTCGGCATCGTTCCGTGTGTGCCCCATTTGGCGCAGTGTTTTGTAAACATAGCCAGCGCGCGCTGAGCCCTAGTGTTCCGATCACCGTGAGCCGTACGGACAGATCATTGGACTTCTCCGCAAAACCCCGCTGTGTACAGCTCCGGTCCTTTGTAGCGGTCAATGACAACCAACATGAACGCTTCTGTGCAGCTCGCCTATCGGCCCACCTTCCTCGATCGCATCGCATGGTTCCTCACCGGCATCGGTGTCCGCAGCAAAGTCATGGGCACCGCTCATCTGGAGAACATCAGTTATCACCTCCTGGTGAAAGCAATGACCTTGCGGAACAGCGCCACAGCGCGAGAATTCCAACCCATCCTGGAGCGCGCCACATCGATATCATCCAGCGAGTGGGCCTTCCTTGCCACAGAAAGCGGCGGACGCAAGGTGCTCGTGGACAACGAATTCCTGAAAGTTGTCTTGATCCGCTGGGAGCCCGGAGCGGAATGCGCGCGGCACTACCACCCGCACGGTGGCGGCATGATCATGGTGCTTGAAGGGGAAATACAGGAATCACGCTTCCTCAACGCTACCATAGCAGCGCCCTATGACGTACGCACCTTGGAGCGGCATGCTGTGAGCTACATCGATGACCAGCTCGGTGCGCATGTGGTGGCGAACCCGAAAGAGAAGGCTGCCATCACGCTGCATGCCTACTTGAAGTATCGGTCAGCGGCTGAGGCGTGAGCCAGGCGCACTGACCCACGGGAGTCCGCAGGAGGGCCTTCCGTGGTCCGAAAGAGGTTACATCTTTGCATGGATGTACAACTTCGTAGATGTCATCATAGCCGATCCGGCGGGCCACCGTCAGTTCCGCAGTGGGGATCAACTCATGACCGAGTTCACCTGCCCGCTCGAGAGCGCGCAGCAGGACATGTGGAGCCACGCGAGCTACTTCGTATACGTGCTCGAAGGACGCAAGGACTGGCAAAGTGCTGATGGCAAGGTCGAACTGCGCGCTGGCGACATGGCCTTCGTGAAGAAGGGGGGCAGCATCGTGGAGCAGTATTTCGGAACGCCGTTCTGCGTGCTCCTGTTCTTCATGACCGATGAGTTCATCTGCGAGGTCTTTCGCACCGTGGAGGTGCTGGCGAAGGAGACAGCACCCCTGCCCCCACTGGCGATGGTCCGCACCACGCCCGCCATGGATGCCTTCATGAACAGCATGCTGCCGCATTTCAGGAATGAACGGTCCATGGATCCGCAGCTCGTGGACCTGAAGCTGCGTGAACTGCTGTTGAACATCGCCGGCGAACCGCGGAATGCGGCCTTCGTTGCATCCTTCCAGGCCATGATGCGGACCCGCGGCTTGGATCGCATGCGCCGGATCATGGAGGACAACTACTGCTACAATCTGTCGCTCGAGGCCTATGCGCGCATGTGCGGGCGCAGCCTCTCGGCCTTCAAGCGCGATTTCCAACAGCTGTTCAATGCGCCGCCGGGCCGCTGGTTAAGGGAGCAACGCTTGCGTCGTGCCAAGCTGCTGCTGAGTGCCGGTGATCTCCAGGTAAGCGAGGTGGCCTTCCAGTGCGGCTTCGAGAACCTCTCGCATTTCAGCAAGGCGTTCAAGGAGGAGTTCGGCCATTCGCCTACGGAGCTCAAGCGGTCGATCGCGAGGTGAACCGCTGGGCAAAGTGATCGGGCTGCTGGGAAAAACAGCAGGGGCCGTGTTGTCGGGACTTTTGTCCGCACAACACAACACATCATGAACACCGCATCTGCCCGCCCCATCAACGTCCAATTCTCCGGGAGCATCCCACGCAACTACGACGAGCACCTGGGCCCGCTCTTCTTCGAGCCGTTCAGTGAACTGCTCGCGGAACGCATCGCAGCGCTCGCTCCGAGCGCGGTCCTCGAGCTCGCCTGCGGCACGGGCCGTCTTACGCGCCATATCGCCCAGCGGCTGGACAAGTCCGCACGTATCGTCGCCACGGACATCAACCCCGCCATGCTCGAATTCGCCAAGCAGCAACTGCCCAACGAAGACATTGAATGGAACGCTGTGGACGCGGTGAGCCTGCCCTACCCGGACAAGAGCTTCGACCTGGTGGTGGTGCAGTTCGGTGTGATGTTCTACAGCGACCGTACGCAGGCCTACCGTGAGGCTTTGCGCGTGCTGCGCCCCGGTGGCCGCATGCTCTTCACATGCTGGAACAGTGTGGACAAGAACCCTGCTGCATGGGCCACCCAGGGTGTGGTGGAGAAGTTCTTCCCGATCGATCCACCCGCGTTCTACACCATTCCGTTCGCCTACCACGAAAGCGTGCGCATCCATGAAGACGTGCTCACCGCCGGGTTCGACCACGTGCAGATGGAATTGCTCGCGCCGGAGGGCTATGCACGCACCGCCGCCGATGCGGCTGTGGGTCTGCTCGAAGGCTCGCCCATCCATACCGCGATCGTTGAACGTGACCCGCACATGCTGCCGGCCATGCGCACCGAACTCGAAGCACGGCTGGTGACCCGGTTCGGCCGCGTAGACCTTCGTGTGCCGCTCAGCGCCTGGGCCGTCGAGGCGCGCGTGAAGTGATCCGTGCCCCTGATGCGTGCCGCGAGCGCAGTGCTCGCGGCACTGCTTTTTCCCCGAGCGCGCAACGTTGCTTTGGGGTCCCCGCCATCCCTCGCAGAGCCTCGGGACCGCGGGAGACCGCTGCGGAGGTTCGGAAGATGGCAATAGGCCTCAGCGGCTCATACGCTCCAGCACCAATTCCTTCTTCTCACCCACGCGGTAGTACAGGTGGCGGTCCTCCGAACCATCCGGTTGGTGGCGCATGCCTTGCGCGAAGCGTATCACGTAGAACTCCACCTGTTCAGGAGCGTACATCGGGAAGATGTTGAGATAGGCGAAGTGCGCCCGGTGCTTCTCGCTTTCGCCCTCAGCAGGATCTATGATGCGGACGAACCTCCGCGCGATGACGGCCGGCAGTTCGATCCGCGGGAACTCGGCATGCCTGCCGATATACACCGTGTCCGGCAGCGGCGCAGCGCTCGTGTCCATGGCATGGATGTGATCGGCGATGGCGGTACGGTAGGCTTCCGCGGTATCCAAACCGTGCTCGGCATTCACGGACACAGTTGGCGTTGCATCGCGATGTGACGCACCGCACGCCAGCACGAAAAGGACGATCGAGCAGGACAGCGACACTCTCATTCACCCAAACGTAGGTGGATCCCGACGACGAGCCGGAACGGAAAACAACGCCCCGGCGGCGCAGCCGCGGACGAACACATCTGGACAAGCGCGGACGAACCGCAGGGGAAAGCATTGCGGGAAGACCCGTGTTCGATCCGAGCAGCGTACCGCATACCTTCCTCCTCTTGAGAACAGATCACGACCCGCATGCCACATACCTACCCTACCGCCCTTCGCTTCCTTGCCTTCGTGCTCGCCGCCTACGCCAGCGGTGTGCAGGCGCAGTTCCCGCTCAGCCTTTCGATGACGGGTGATACCGCCTACCCCGCGCAACCGGATGTGGCTCCGCTTTTCGCCACGCCCATGCCCGGCGCATTGATGATGGTGGCGGACCACGAGGGCGCACCCTGGCTGATGGGTTTGAACGACTACGGCAATGTGTCGCAGGATCAAGCGATCGATACCGTTCCGCTTGAGCTGCGGGATGCCGCCGCGCACTCCAGCGGCATGGTGCTCGTGGGACGCAACGCAGCGCAGCATCCTTTCGTGGGCATGACCACGGGCTTCCTGGGGCCGTATGCCTGGACCGATGCACCTGCGATCAATGGCACGTACATCAGTGCGACAAGCATGGCCAACGGCGATGTTTTGGCCATCGGCCGCAGGGATATCGCAGCGAACGTGCTCAGCCCTTACATCCGGCGCTACACCGTCTCTGGTTCGCTGCTGTGGACGAACACCACTGGGATCGACGACATCTGCTACACCACTGCGGGCCTTGAACTCAGCGATGGCAGCCTGCTCTTCACGGGCATCAGCGGTCCGCCGGTTCCGACCAACTTGCGCACCTATTGCCAGCGTCTTTCTGCCACCGGCTCCCTGCTCGCGAACGAACAAGTGGGCACCCTGGGCTACCAGGTGGGATCCCGTGTGCTGCCCTTGGACGCAAGCCATGCCATGATCCTCGCCAATAAGGACTTTCCTTTCAGCATGCTCACCGTGAAGGTGGAAAGCGCGACCTGTACCGAGGTCTCCACCCACAGTTTCGACGGACTGAAGGCGAGCGATGCCTACTACGATGACTTTCAGAACAACTACGTGGTGGTAGGTCAACGCACGTTCGGCGGAGCCTGGCTCGGCCGGTTCGACCTGAACGGTGATTCGCTATGGACCAGTGACCTGCCCGAAACCGCCGTCGTCCCACGGCACATCCAACCCGATGGCCCTGACGGTTCTCTTATCATTGGCAGCCTGATGGATCTGCCCTACCTGTTGCGCGTGGACGACGACGAGCTTCTGACGAACGTCGCGGACGTGAACGACACGAGCACCCTGCTGCGTGTGGTACCGAACCCTTCGACAGAGAACGCGCGCTTGCAGTGCCGAACGCCCTTGGGTGCTGCGGTGCGCTGGGAAATGCGCGATGCATCGGGAAGAACGATCCGCGAGGGGATCATGCCCGCGAACGGTGAGCTTTTGGTGGAACGGAAAGGACTGGATGCCGGTCTGTATCTGTTCCGTCTTCGCGATCACAGGCGCACGCTCGGATCGGTGCGGTGGGTGGTGCTGTAGCGCGTTATCTGCTCAAGCACATTCCCGCGCGTTGGTCCGTGGCTATGCCACCGATGGAATACAACGCACCCGCGGACGAACGCAGGCGCAGATCTCGGGTGAAGATGCTACTTCGCTCCCGCCTCATCGCCGGGCATCATGCCCAGCTGCTGCATCATCTTCATTTCCTCCATGTAGCCCCAGTGCTCAACCACCTTCCCGTTCTCGAAGCGCAGCACATCCACCGAATGGACATCAATGGGCTTGTTGGTGGCGGGCATGCCTTCGCCCATGGAACCGGTGTTCACGCCCTGCCACCGGTAATGCGCGACCACACGGTCGCCATCAGCGATCAGGTGCACGTCCTCCATCTTGTTGTCCGTGAAGGCCGCAGCCGATATGGCGATCATGTCCTTCAGCTGCTGAATACCTGTTGAGGTGACACCCGGGATGGGGTTGTGTGACATGAAATTCTCCGCCACGATCTCCTCGACGCCGTCCGTCTTTCCCGTAAACCACATGTCGAGGAGCCGCTGGGTGGCCTGCTTCATCTGATCCATCGACGCATGCTTCGCGCTGTCGGCCGTCATCTGGGCCTTGTGCTCAGCCATCATCGTGTCGTGCTCGGGGTTGGGTCCTCCGCAGGAGCACATGATCGCTACCAGGGGCAGCGTGATCAGCAGTGATCTCTTCATGGGGTTTCGAGTTGGAACTCAAATGTATGATCGGGCGTCAAGCCCGCAAGCGAGCACCTGCCCTGCGACCCTGTGAGCGACTTGAAGCGCCACACGAGCTAGGCCATCCTGAGAGAGATCCACGACAGCAACGAAAGCCGGCGCGAGTGGATGCTAGAGGGTATCTCAAAATTACCCTTCGGGCTGCGCGAGGGCCTTTCGCGACCATGCTTCGTTGCTCAACCCTCACATAGCCACCGGCTATGCTCGGGTTTCGCGCCTTGCCTGATCACGAAATGCACCTCACTCGCTTCCAAAAGCAATTTTGAGATACCCTCTAGCAGTTCCGCTTCGCTGCCCCAGCTCTGATGGGCACGGTTCGCAGATCCGCGCCAGCGTTGGGGGAGGCACCCTAGATCCTAAGGTGTCGCCGCTACCATCAACTTGCAGGTCAAGACCGTACCTCCAGAGCATATCACCCGAAGGAAGTAACTCCCAGGGTCAAGCCGGGAGACATCAATGCGGTTGGAACCGGGTGATCGTCCCGGATCATCCAGGACTTGTCGACCATGCATATCGTAAAGATGCAATGCGACCACATCACCGTCCATACCAAGGACACGCGCTTCGGTGGTGGCTGGATTGGGGTAAGCGATGAGGGTGTTGGGAGCGATCTCGGGTAGGCCTGTCTGGAACTCGGGGTCCAGTTCGCAGATGAACACATCCGTGAGCCCGTTGGCCAGTAGACCGGTACCGTTCGGTGGGCCGAACGTGAGGCTATCGCTGAAGTACCCCACAGCGAGCAATTCTCCCATCGGCCCCCACAACGTTCCTGCGAAGTAGACCCCGCCCAAAGCCCAGATCGGGGTCGCGTGCTCGAACACCCCCGTGGAGGACAGGGTCAGCAGCAGGGCATCATCATCGCTGCTATTGAAGGTTGGAGCACCATGCGTTGCCACCATCCAGGAACCCGGACCGGGATCCACATCATGCGGGCCGCCATAGCTCACCGCGAGATGGACCGAGCCGGAAGTGGTAAGCGTAAGATCGCTGATGTACTCGTTATAGGTGGAGCCTCCCGCAACACCCCATTGGAAACTGCCCGTGGTGGTCATCTTCATACAGAACCAATCCGCATCACCGTTGTCGCTGGAACCGACCATGGTCTGGCCCGGGCCAGGATCCAGGTCCACCCCTGTGCCAAGGAGCGCACCGGCTATGACGAGATCATCGTTCTGGTCCTTTTCGA
>JAGNSU010000149.1:0-2039 GCA_017987895.1 Flavobacteriales bacterium
TCCCGGCGATAGGGCGATGCGATCCAACTCGCGCCATGCCACATCATGGATGGTGAACACCAGCGGGCCACTGCCGTCAACGAAACCTTGGAAGTGGAACGTTCCCGTGCTCGGGTTCGGGAAGCACAACAAGGATCCCACTGCTTCGGGATCGTTCACTCCCACGTTGCTGCACACACCGGGAATGTTCGCATCGAGCCAATCCAGCCGCTGTGCGATCCAAGCCTTCAGCGTATCGAGTTCGGCGGCGTAGGTGATCGCGCAGGCGTTCACTTCCGGTGCGGGGCCGCTCACCCCAAGGATCGGCCATTTCTGGAAGTGCCGCGCTTGTGCGTTCTGCACGAGCAAGCCAACACTATCGATGTAGGCGAAGAGGTTCGCTGTGTCCAGCACGTTGGTGCGGTAGTCATCATAGGCGCAGCGCAGTTCGTTGTTGAAGGTGCTGTCCTGCAACAGGCGCACATACCAGCCGCAGGAGTAATTATCGGTGAAGCAGTCGTTGATCAGATGCGCCCAGCCGGAACCATCCGTTGCTTCGAAGATGGAGCAGCTCGCGATGTTCTTCCATGCCCAATCGAAATCCCAGACCGGTCCCGCCTTCAGCTTGCCGCCATTGCTGTACTTGTCTTTGTGGAAGAACACGCTCTTCTTGAATCCGTCGTTGTTGCGCGACACTTCGTTCACCAGGAAGTAGTCGATGAACGACTTCACATCCATGTGCCTGCGGTAGCCCACTACGGTATCGGCGAAGTCCACACTATAGAGCGCTGTTTCCAAACTGTCCACATACTCCGCGATGTAGCTGCGCTGCGGCTGGGTGATCGTGTCCGGCTGCGGATAGTAGTAGATGAAATGCACATCGAACGTAGGGTGGTCGATAGGGGTGTAGTTGCTCTCGAAGCTGTTGTTCGCGTCCCAATAGTTCTGCGTGAGGATGTAGCCACCGGTCAGGTCATCGCCGCTGTTCTCCGATCCGGTGAGCGTGGCGATGTCCACCCGTCCGTTGTCGCGCTTGATCTTCTCGCCGAACACATAGATCCCCTTGTACGAACTGTCGATGAGCACTTCGCACAGGTGCATGCGCGGCGCGTACTGGCCCATTCCTTCGGCGATAGCGGACGCCAGCTGGTTCCGGATCAGCGAGCGATCGTTGAAGTTCGACAGCAACACCCAGTCGTTCTCGCTGGGCATGCCGAGGAGCGATACGTTGAGGTTCGCACCGAGCGGATCGCGCGTTTCGAATCCGTAGGGCCGCTGCGGATAGCCTGCGGATGATGCTCCGCGGATCTCGATACCGATGTGGCCGTTGTATACGTTCGCGGCATCGGTAACGTAGGTGAGGTTTCCCGCCCCGTTGTACTTGATCTCCATCAACGCATCGATCTTCGGATCGTCGACGATGGTCTGGCCCAGCGTGTTGATCATCACGATGGGCAACTCGGAACTTTCGAGTGTTACGGTGCCTGGGTCGGTAACGCAGAGCT
The DNA here is from genome assembly GCA_017987895.1 of Flavobacteriales bacterium. Taxonomy (GTDB): domain Bacteria; phylum Bacteroidota; class Bacteroidia; order Flavobacteriales_F; family PHOS-HE28; genus PHOS-HE28. The sequence continues at coordinate 1,485 of JAGNSU010000149.1, forward strand.
CGAAAGCACCGGTGCCACCCCCGTAGCCGAAGGCTTGGATCCAAAGCGTGTCACCCAACGGAAGTTCACTGGCCAGCATCAAGGAGAAGTAGCCGGGGCCGCTGTCGTCGTCGCAGCCGGCGGGCGATAGGTTGAAGTGATCGGGACCGGTCCACAATGCGATCCCCGTGTCGTTCAAGCCGCCGGTATCCGCTGTGGACACAACCACGTTCCCCGAAGAAGGAACGGGCAGAGCGAACCAGATATCACCGCCTTGGTAACTGGCGCAACCCGGATCGATGCCCGTGCCGGGTACGAGGCTGTTATCCGCGAGCACACAATCGGACGTATCGATCGGAAGTGCGGCACTGGGCATGGTGCCAGGCGCTGGTACCTGAGCGCAATCGCCGGTGCCGGTATAGACCGATCCCGTCGCTGGCGTCGGCCCATCCGCGAACACTATGTTGCCCCACTGGTCGAAGAGCACATAGCTGTTCTCATTCTCATAGTCCAGCGGTGTGTAGATCAACTCCAGGGCATCGCCATTGCAGACCTGGAAGGTTGTGTCGCTTCCTG
>JAGNSU010000149.1:2139-7387 GCA_017987895.1 Flavobacteriales bacterium
TCTTTCCAGGAGAATCGACTGAACCGCGTGGACCCGGAACGGGATACTACTGGGACCGTCGCGTTCTCACCCGCGTTCGTCTACAACTACACCATGCAGTACCTGAGCAAGGGGGACTGCGACCAGGGGACGGACCTTCTAGATGCCCTCACCGTGGCGGTGGATAACGGCGTTTGTCGTTGGAGCACACTGCCCTATGATAGCTCGCTCACCGCCTGCCAGGACAGCATCCCGCTCCAAGCGCTCTCCGAAGCAAATAAGCACCGCATGCGCGATCCCCTGGGCCTCGAGCTCGGCAACAGAGCGCAATGGAAGCACCATCTGTTCGCGGGTCAGCCCATCGTTGTCGCGATGAGCATCGATCGGTCGTTCATGACCTTGGGCCTCGATGCGGCCGCATCGGGAAAGGAGTTCGTGTGGGCCGGACCCGACACGCTGGACCCCGACCTGCTCATCCTGGGCCACGCGCTGATCTGCGCGGGGTACGACGATGCGGACAGCACCTACCTGGTGCTCAACTCCTGGGGTACGGATTGGGGGAGGAACGGATGGTGCCGGATCCCCTATCACGTCATGGCCGAATGGTGCTATGGCGCTTATGTCGCCGAGGCGGCGCCCCCAATGGAACCGGACCGCACGCCCTGTGTGCCGGCGGATGATCGGATGGATTCGGGCACCGTGCTCAACGAGAGCTTCAAGGAAGGCCAGCACCAGGAGTTCGAGGGCCTCCGGCTCTCCTGCCGTGATGTGAGCGATGACCTACAGACGGTGACGGTGGATGTGGATGGCATGGCCTACGGGGCGGAGGTCCATCGCACGCTCACCTTCCGCCGCGGTCAACCGGTCTATTTCCACATGCTCGACTGCAAGTGGACCTTCACACTTCGGCCCTACGGTTTGTTCGTGAACCGGTCCAACCCTCGGGTCCGCTTCCGGTTGGAGAAAGCGCACCCCTCCGAGGACATGCACATCCAGGGCATCCTGGACCGTGTGGACCGGCACAAGCGGTGGTGAACTCGCTGCGTGCTCCGGCTCAAGATGTGCGCTCCACGAACCACATCTCCAGCATCCCCTTGCCTTTGGCCTCCACCTCGCCACGCGGAACGAAGCGGAGATCGGGCTCGTCCTTCACGCGCTCGTACGTGGCTCGGCTGATGTTGACGCGGCCCGGTGAGCCGCTGCTCTCCATGCGACTGGCCGTGTTCACCGTATCACCCCAGATGTCGTAGGCGAACTTCTTCACGCCTACGATGCCTGCGATCACCGGTCCGGTGTGGAGGCCGAGGCGCATCTCGAAGAAGAGCCGGCCTTCGGCCTGACGCCGGGCCTTGTAGTCCGCCATGAAGTCCTGCATCGCCAACGCGGCCCGCACCACATCGGCTGGGCGGCCGTGGGCTGGTATCGGAAGCCCGCCGGCGGCCATGTAGGCGTCACCAATGGTCTTGATCTTCTCGATGCCGTGCCGCTCCATGATGGCATCGAAACCCTTGAAACAGTGGTCGATCTCGGCCACCAACTCCGCAGCGGTCAATCGCTCGCTCAGCGCGGTGAAGCCCTTGAAGTCCGAGAACAGGATCGTGGCCACCTCGAACTCCTTGACGTCCGCATAACCCTTCTGTTTCAGCTCGGCGGCCACCTCCTCCGGCAGGATATTGTGCAACAAGGCCTCACTGATGTCCTTCTCCTTCCGGATGGCGGCGCGTGAGCGGTGTACGAAACGAAGGCGGCTCCATAGGGCGATAGCGCCCACCAGCACCATGATGCCGGCGAAGAGGTAGAGGTTGCGCGTGCGGCGGAGCTGTTCCTGGTCCAGTGCGGCCTCCAGGTTGGCCGCGCGCAGGGCCACGTTGTCCCGTTCTTTCTTCTCGGTCTCGTACTTCTCGCGCATCTCCGCCACCGCCTTGATCCGGTCGCTGTCCAGGATGCTGTCGTGGAGCCGCAGGTAGCGATCGAGCTGGTCGAAGGCATCGTTCCGCGGTGAGCGCGCACGCAGGATCTGGGCGAGACCATGGGTGGCATCCGCTTCGCCCTGTAGGAAGCCGGACGTGCGGGCTAATGCAATGGCTGAGTCCTGGTAGGCGATGGCCTTATCGAGGTTGCCAAGATCCTTGTGGATGGATCCCAGGTTCTGATAGCAGCGCACCAGTCGATCGGAGAAGCCGCCAATGCGCAATAGGTCACGCACCTCTTCATAGTCTTTGCGGGCGGCTTCACGATCGCCCGTCATGGCATGGATGGTGGCTATGTTGAGCAGGCTCATGATCGTGTTTTCCCTGGAGCCTTGGCCGCGTGCTTCCTCATAGGCGCTATGGAAGATCGCCATCGCCTCATCCAAGCGGCCCATACTGGCCACGGCGATGCCATGGTTGCACCGCAGTTCGCTCAAGTCGACCCCCGTCAGTGGAGCGGCGTGTGCCAGGTCATAGACAAGCCTGCACACCGAGTCCACACGCGTGAACTCGCCAAGGCTGAGCTGCACGTTCGTCAGGAACCGGTAGTAGTCCTTTTGCACCTGTGCGGGACAGGACCCGACCCGCGCGAACCGGTCGTCCAGGAAAAGCGCAGCGGCCGAATCCACCGCGCCGAGCCGATCCAGGTAGTTGGCCAGCAGCGATCGGACGTGCAGCGCCTTGCAGGGGTCGCCCGCTTGCTCCAGCGTGAACGCGGCGCGCTTGGCCAGTTCGGCCGCGCGGCGTGCATCGTCCTGCTTGTGCCCCGCGAGCTGAGCCAGCACACTATCCGCCCAAGCCAGTTCCCTCGGGGTCTGTGCAATGCCGAGGTGCGTGGATACACCGAGCAGGGCGGGCAGCGCTGTCCGAAGGAGGAGTGAAGGGACCAGGTGCCCGCGCATCAGGCCCCGCGACCTAGACCTGACCGGGTGTCGTAGGTCCGTGCTTGAACGCAGAGCCGCCGCCGCCCGTCGCTTTGGTGAAGGTGTACACTGTACCCGTGTTCTGCCCCGCAGTCAACATCTGCATGACCATGACAACGTTACCACCCCGGGTGGTCTTCATGTTATTGCCCGCATCCACGGTGTACACCACATTCGTCGGGTTCCGGTTGCTCCCGCTGGTGGTGATAATGATCTGGGTCCTGTCCGCGCTCAGCGCGCAGGTGAAGAACGCCGGGTCCAGGTTCACGGTGAACTGCACCAGCGAGTCGGAGCCGGAGACCAGCCCGTTGATCGCCAGCATTGCCGTATTCGGTGAGACATTGAACCGGACCGAGGTGTCCAGGCCTCTGGAGTTACCGGCCTGTAAGGAGCTGAGGGGCATGGTGTGGTGGGTTTGGTAAGGTGAATGTAGCCGGATCCCGCGGAAGTGCAAGTAGCCGCAGTTGACTCGTCCTGAACTGGGTTTACGCAAACGCGAAAGCGATGAAAGGCAAGTTCAAGCACAACAAGCACGGCAAGTTCGAATCGCGTTACAGCGAGTCGTTTAAGCGTGCGGTGATCGAGGAGTACTCGGGGACGGGCCCTGCCGCGCCAGCTGTCAGGTCTTAGCCTTGGGGTTTGACACGGTCGGCGCCTGCCATTGCACAGGCCCGCGCGTGTCCAGAACTCCCGCACAGGCAGGATGGGCGGTAACAATGCCCGCCGCACGAGCGTACCAGCGGCGCTAACCACCTGGCCATGATCACACGTTACGCCTTGCTGTTCATCGGTCTTTCCCTTTTCGCCTCGGCGAACGCACAAGTGGATTGGACCGCAACCGATATCAACGGCACCACCTGGCATCTCCAGGACCTGCTGGACGAAGGCAAAACCGTGCTGGTGAACGTGGCCACGCTCGGCTGCCCCAACCGCGACGAATTCCATGACACCGGCATCCTGCAGAAGATCCAGCGGGAGTTCGGACCGGAAGGCACCAATGATGTGATGGTCTTTTGGGTGGCTGTGGACAACCCCTCGCTCGGTGCACTGCAGAGTTACAGTGGCCACGATTTCACGATCGATGCGCCCTATGCCGTCATCGGGCCGAACGGACAGGGGGGCATCCTGGGCAATGCTTACGACTACACCGGCGGCATCCATTTCTATGCGCATTGCGCCGGGGACCCCACGCCGTTGCTGGTCGGATATCCGGAATGGTGGTACAATACGATCCACACCATGAGGAACTACTGCCCCGCAGCCTTCGACAATGGCGCGATCGACCTCCGCCTCATGGTCCCGGAATACTGCAGCGCCTGTGCCGATGGCCGTGCCTGGGTCTCGCTTTACGACCAGGGCACCACGCCGGTCCACAACGCCACGCTCACCTTGGAAAAGGACGGTCAATTGGTCGAGACCTACGAATGGTCCGGTTCCATCGGCACCTACATGCCTTGGGATGTGCAGTTCCCCATGACGCATCTGGAAGAGGGCCATACGTATACGGCCCATGCGAGCGTGCCTGGCGAGATCACCACGGTGGGGAACTCGGCAGTGGTCCCGTTCTCCGCATCCGTGGACGCGCCCAGCCGTATCCTTTTCGTGCAGGTCGCCACCGACGCTCACCCGCAGCAGATCGGTTGGTCGATCACCGCGGAGGACGGTAACACGGTGTTCCAGCGCTCCCCCGGCTTCTATACCGAACCGCATGACACCATCGGGCAACCGGTCTCTGTGAACGCCGATGGGTGCTACACCTTCCGGGTGTGGGATACCGGGGGTAATGGTATCTGTTGCAACAGCGGCAACGGCTTCTTCCGCATTAAGAACCGTTTCGGTGCGCCCGTTTTCTTCATCCAGGGCGGCGAGTTCGACGACGCACAGGAATTCGTGTTCCATGCACCGGCTGAGGAGCCCAATGCGATCGGTGAGCGCATCGCGTATGACGACCTTCAGGTCTACCCCAACCCCAGCAACGGCCTCGTGAATTTGGAGGTACCCGTGGGCGAGGAAGTCACCGTCGAAGTCTTCGGTGCCCTCGGTGCCGGCCTCTTAAGCCAAACGTGGACGAGCGCTTCCCCAGTGCGGACCATCGATCTGGGCGCGTACAACGATGGCGTCTATGTCGTCGCCGTTCGCACCGCGGATGCGGTGAGCACGCAGCGCGTGCTGTTGAGCAAGTAACCGTATTCCCTCACGTCACTGCGGGGATCCCGAAGGGTCCGAAGCAGTCTTTAATTGTGCGAGGGCCAGTGCGTGGGAGAGCCTGCTCAACACATGAAAGATCGCTTCTTGCCCCGACAAGTCCGGGTAAGAAGGGCACGGTTAGGCACGGATCACAGATCCGCGCCAGCGAACATCCGCGCTAGCGAGGGG
>JAGNSU010000150.1 GCA_017987895.1 Flavobacteriales bacterium
TACCGATCCTGAAGCCCTGCCGTTGATGAGCAAGACCGACGTGGCCCGCGCCTTGTTGGACCGCCTCGAACCCCGCCTCGCGAATGCGTAGATCCCTCTTCCTCGTTCTGTTCGCATTGACCCTTCCCGTGGTCCATGCGCAGGAGTTCAATTGCACAGTAAGCGTTATCGCCCCGCAGATCCAGAGCACACCCAAGCGCATCTGGCAGAGCATGGAGACCGCGATCCGTGAGTTGATGAACGCGCGCCGGTGGACCAATCGCAACTACACCCAGGCCGAGCGCATCGACGTGAACCTTCTGATCACCATCAACGAGCAGCAGGGTTTGGACCGTTTCAAAGGTTCGATCCAATTGATCTACGCCCGTCCGGTCTTCAACACCGATTACAATAGCCCGGTGATCGACCTGAAGGACGAGGACCTGGAATTCAGCTTTCTGGAGAACACCCAGATCGACTTCAGCCCGGACCGTTTCAGCAATAACCTCTCGCATGTGCTGGGCTTCTATGCCTACTTCATCCTTGGGGTCGATGCCGATACCTATTCGAGCATGGGCGGCAGCGAGTATTACGCCGTGGCGCAGACCATTGTGAACAATGCACAGAACGCGAGCGAAGCGGGCTGGAAGGCCTTTGAGAACACCAAGAACCGCTACTGGCTGATCGACAACCAGCAGCAGGCCGTGTTCCGCCCATTGCGCGAATGCCTCTACATCTACCACCGCGAAGGGTTCGACCTGATGAGCGGGAAGATGGAGGAGGCGCGCACCAATATCGCCAGTGCCATCGAGAAGTTGCGGACCGTCCACCAGGTGAAGCCATCCTCCTACAATATGCAGGTCTTCTTCCAGGCCAAGGTGAACGAACTGGTGGAACTGTTCAAGCCCGTTCCCGCGCAGGAAAAGACCAAGCTCTTCACCACCTTGCAGATCATCGATCCGGGGCGCATCAGCCAGTACCAGAATATGATGAAGGGGTCCTGAGGGCACCCGCAGGCCCGCCACGCTTGAAGCGGACGAGGATCCTTCCTTCTTCGCATCTTGGCATCGTCGCTTCCGACGTCTTCCCCGTCCCCGCTTCGGTGGGTGAAACACATGCTCCGCCGCCTCTCCATCACCAACTACCTCTTGATCGAGGAATTGGAGCTCGATCTGGGCGAGGGCCTCACCATCATTACCGGAGAGACGGGCAGCGGAAAGAGCATTCTGATCGGCGCCTTGGGATTGGTGCTGGGTGAACGGGCGGACAATGGTCTGGCGCGCGATCCCGCGAAACGCTGCATCATCGAGTTGGAAGCCGACGTGCAAGGACCCGGTATTGAAGCTTGGTGCGAGGCGACCGGAGTGCCCTTCGAGCCGCGCGCCATCATCCGCCGTCAGTTGGACCCGGGTGGTCGCTCACGCGCCTTCATCAACGACACGCCGGTCCGTCTGGAGCAATTGCGCGAGCTGGGCGAACGCCTGGTGCACGTACATAGCCAGCATCAGGCGCAATTGCTCCACGATCCGCAGTTCCAACTGGGGCTGGTCGACCAGACGGCTGGACACCAGAAGACCGTGGCCGCGTATCGGTCTGAGCACAAGGCCTGGCAAACGCTGGCTACTGCGCTGGCAGAGGCCCGGGAAGAGGAAGCACGCTCCCGCACCGAACAGGACTTCCTGCTCTTTCAGTTGGAGGAACTCGACCAAGCCCATCTGAAGGAAGGCGAGCAGGAGGGCCTGGAGCTGGACCTGCAACACGCTGAGCATTCTGGCGAGATCCTGGATGCGCTGCAACGCACCGAGACGGCGATCACCGGCGAAGAAGGGCTGATCGGCGGCTTGGCCACCTTGAAGCATCATCTGGCCCGCATCGCACGCCATGATGCCGCTGTGAGCGCCTTGCTCGACCGTTTGAACAGCACGGGCATCGAATTGCAGGACATCGCGGATGAAGCGGCGAAGCAAGCGCTTGGTATACACCTTGATCCGAAAGAAGCGGATCGTTCGCGCGAACGGCTCGACATGCTGCTGCGCCTGCAACAGAAACATCGCGTGAAGGAGAACGGCGCCTTGATCACCCTGCGCGAAGACCTGCGCAGGCGTACAGAGCGTGTTGCCTCGCTCACTGATCGGATCATGGAAATGGAAGGGGAGGAGCGCATTGCCCATGCGCGCATGCTTGTCCTGGCGGAGAACATCAGCGCAGCGCGCCGAAAGGCGATGCCCGATCTAGCGGCGGAGGTCGCTGGGCAGTTGCAGAAACTCGGTATGCCCCATGCCCGATTCACTTTCGACCACAAGACCATCGAGGCCGGCCCGCAAGGCATCGATCGGATCCGCGCCCTCTTCAGTGCCAACAAGGACCGCACACCCGAAGCCTTGGACAAAGTGGCCAGCGGAGGCGAACTCGGCCGCGTGATGCTCGCCCTCATCAGCCTCAGCGCCGGATCGCTTGGCCTGCCCACGCTGGTCTTCGACGAGATCGATACCGGCGTGAGCGGCGAAGTGGCCGACAGCGTGGGCTTGCTCATGAAGCAGATGGCCCGCCAGCACCAGGTGATCGCCATCACCCACCTGCCGCAGATCGCCAGCAAGGGTGATGCACACCTCCTCGTCACCAAGGATCACGAAGCCGAAGCCGTGACCAGCACCATACGCCCGCTGAACAGCGAGGAACGTGTGCAGGCATTGGCTCAAATGCTTAGCGGCAGAAAGACCAGCAAGGCGGCGGTGGAGAATGCGCGGGAGTTGCTGAAGAGGCGATAACTCTCAGTTCAGCGAGTAGGGAACAAACCCCTGTTCTTGTTGGAAGGCCGACTCATACAAGCGACCGATCGCGGTGCTGATTGCAAGTAGCTCATCCTTCGTCAACAGGATACTCGTTTCGAGGATGGTGGTCGGTAGTCCTGTTGTGTTGTCGAAGGTGGAAAGGACCATTGTTCCTCGGCTAGTAGGCGTCGAAATATCCACCGCGTGCAGGTCTACACCCAGCTTTTCGTGAATACTGGTCCGCGGTTTCGTTCGGTAGATGCCGTAACTGAGTTGGTGCGTCACACTGCGCGTGGTTACGATGATGTGCTCTTCGCCGTAGAGGTTCCAGAGCAAGTACCTCAGTGGGAGTAGAACCAGAACGAAGAAAGCGAAGGCGAAGCCCACGAGGGCTATGGGATTCTTGGTCGTATCCGTGTTCAATACGATAGCGATGAATACCAACGCACCAAGGCCGCAGCCGATACCCAGGATCACCAGACCGGCGCGTACCGCGTTCACATGAAGAGTGACCGAAACGAACTCTGGATGCTCCTGAAGGCGCATCGTATTCTGCAGCATTGGGCAAAGGAAGGAACGCATTGGATATACCATTGCCTTCCAGATGTCAGTCGGGTCGGAGCGATCGGATCGACATCTTCGCAGGCCCCACTCCGGCGCAAATCTCCGCGCGGGTGGGCTAGCGCGGGGTGGGCGGGCGACATGTCGTTGCGAACGGTTGTTCGCCTGAACCGTTCTCCAAGTCCCCCGCCCACCGTTTATCTTCACCGCCCAACCGCAGAACACGCCTTCGCGCTGCCTTCGCACCGCAGGGCACCTAAAACACGCTTCGGCGTTCAAAGCATGGCCCACGGACTGTTGCAAGGAAAGCGAGGCATCATCACTGGTGCGCTCAATGAGCAGAGCATCGCCTGGAAGGTGGCCGAACTGGCCCACGCGGAGGGCGCACGCTTCGTGCTCACCAACGCCCCGGTGGCCATGCGCATGGGCGAGATCAAGAAGCTGGCGGATACCACCAAGGCGCCCGTGATCCCCGCCGATGCTACCAACGACGCCGACCTGGAGAAGCTCTTCAACGAGAGCGTGCAACAACTCGGCGGCCCTGTGGATTTCGTGCTGCACAGCATCGGCATGAGCCCGAACGTGCGCAAGGGCCGCACCTACAACGATCTGAACTACGAGTGGTACAAGCAGACGCTGGACGTGAGCGCAATGAGTTTGCACCGCATGCTGCAAGCCGCGAACAAAGTGGACGCTATCGCGAAGGGTGGTAGCGTGGTGGCCCTCACGTACATCGCCGCGCAACGTGTGTTCCCCGACTACAACGACATGGCGGATGCCAAGGCCCTTCTCGAGAGCATCACCCGCAGCTGGGGCTATCGCCTGGGCCGCGACAAGAAGATCCGCGTGAACACGGTGAGCCAGAGCCCCACCATGACCACGGCGGGCACGGGCATCAAAGGCTTCGATGGTTTCTTCGGTTTCGCCAATGCCATGAGCCCCCTAGGCAATGCGCCCGCAGAGGCTTGCGCCGAATACTGTTTGGCGCTCTTCAGCGACTACACGCGCTATGTCACCATGCAGAACCTCTTCCACGACGGTGGGTTCAGCACTACGGGGGTGACGCCGGAGGTGATGGCCAAGTTCATGGGGCCCGAAGCCTAGCGCAGGTTAAAGAGAGCCAACCGCGGATGGACGCGGATTGGGTCAAGTGAGATCGAACCGACCGCAGCTCCTTGCAGGTCGCGCGTATCCGTGTTTATCCGCGTCCATCCGTGGTTCTCTTGAACGGGCCGGTAGCCTTTCAGTGCGCATTCTTGCGCGCCTGCTATCTTTCCCGGTACAACCCGGAACCATGCGCCATTCCACATCGCTCTTGCTCGGCCTCTCCACGCTCAGCGTTATGGCCCAGACCGAAGGCAGCAACTTCACGGTGAGCGGCACCGGTATCGCCACTACGCTTGTAAGTGACTACCAAAGCATCGGCATCAACCCTGCGAACCTGGGCTTCGACCTCAAGTATGAGGACCCACGCTTCGCCTTCGGCCTGTTGGAGATGAGCTATTCGGTATATACGAACGGGGTGACCCGCAAAGTGCTGCGCAAAGACATGCTGCGCGATTTCGACCGCACTTTCACTGGCAACGAACAGGAAATGGCCGCACAGAACTTCACCGATGCCGACCTGGCGGTGAACGCGGATGTGCGGCTCTTCGGCTTCGCCTTCCAACACGATAAAGCCGGCGGCTTCGCGGTGCAAGTGGCCGACCGCTTCCAATGGTCCAGCTTCTTCAACGGCACCACGGCGGAACTCATCTTTCAAGGAAGAAAGGCTGACTACTTCTCCAACCTCCTGTTGGCCGATAGTTCGGTGATCGCCAATACTTCCGGGCTCAGCGCGGATACGCTGGCGTTGGTGATCGCCGGTTTCAACGATCCGGGCCAAGGGAGGACCATCAGCCAGTTGATGGACGATACGCGCATCTCTCTGAACTGGACCCGCGAGTACGCTTTCTCTTGGGGGCGCCGCATGTTCGTGACCGGACCGGTGGAGTGGCACGGCGGCATCGGGTTCCGCTACCTGCAAGGCTTCGCGCACATCGATATCGGAGAGAAGGACGGCAAGTGGGAGGGCTTCACCGCGCTCACACCCGTCTTCGATGTGGACTATGGCACCGCTGCTATCAGCAACCCGAGCACGGTGAACGGTGGCGGCATGAAGTCGGTGGGCAGTGGCTTCAGTGGGGATGTAGGCCTCACCGCCGTGATCAAGGAGGTTTTGAAAGTGGGCGTGGCCGCTACCAATCTGGGCTCCATGACCTGGAACGGCAACGTGTACAAAGCCAAGGACGACACGCTCTATTCGCTGAACAGCCCCGGCTTCACCACCTACAATTTCTTCGATCAAGCGGAGGTGATCACCTCCGACCTCGGCGTATTCGATTGGGACGGGGTGAAAGAACGGAAGGTGGCCACGCCCGGCATGTTGCGCGCCGGGGTGTCCTACATGATCAAAGAGAAGGCGGAAGTGGGCATCGACCTGATCGTACCGCTCAACGAGGTGCCCGGTAACCTGGTGAAGCCCCAATTCTCCGTGGGTGGTGAATACGCGCCCGTGAAGTTCATGACCCTGCAGATGGGTGTGATCACCGGTGGCAATTACGACACGCGCCTGCCGATGGGCATCTTGTTCCGCATGCCCGGCGGGCTCTGGGAGGGCGGCGTGGCGACGCGCGATATGCTCTCGTACTTCGGGCAGAACACGCCTACGGTTTCCTTGTGCGTGGGTGTGCTCAGGTTCCGCTTGTGATCGGGCACCGGCGACACCGCGCCGGGATCCTCACGGAAGCGGTTGGGGGCGATCCACCATCCGTCTAACTTCGGCGACCATGTTCGCGATGTTCTTGAGATCGATCACGCCCTTCCTGTTGTTGGCCGCGTTCGCATGTGGCCGCCTTCAAGCCCAGAGCGGCAAAGCGTTCCTGAAGGAGGCCGAACAGTTCCGGGAGCAACAGAAGCTCACCGAGGCGTTGGAGAAGTACACCTTCGCCATCCGCACGGACAGTGGTCTTATCAAGGCCTACCAGGGTCGCGCTGAGGTGTATGTCCTTCTGGAACGAAAAGCGGATGCGGCGAGCGATCTGCGCCGCGTGGCCGCTCTGGACCCGAGCGAACCGGAGCACGCTGCCAAAGCCGCATTGGCCTATTTGGACCTCGGGGATGCCGCTCAAGCGCGGATGCTGAGCGACAAAGCCCTGGCGATCTCGCCGAAGAACCTTCCTGCGCTGCAAGCGAGCGTACGTGCCAGCCTGGCTCTGGGCGATCTGGACCGCGCTGCGCGCGATGCCGATGCGGCGCTCGCCGTGAAAGGCACCACCGACACCTACTACTTGCATGGATTGGTGCGCATGGCGCAACACGACTACCGTACCGCTGAGACCGATCTGGAACGCGTGATCGAATGGAACTATCTCTACGAGGACGCCTACGTGGCGCTCGCGGAGGTCCAATTGAAGCTGCACGATGAGTACACTGGGCCCACCATGCAACTACGCACCCTGGACAAGGCCGTTGAGCGCACCACCACCGCCTTGGAACTGAACCCTCGGAGCACCTCCGCGCTGTTCACGCGAAGCAAGGCCTATGCGCATCAGAAGGAATACGCCAAGGCCATTGACGACATCAGTAAGGTGATCGCGAACGGCCGCACTGACGCCGAGGTCTATTTCCAACGCGCGGGCTACTACCACGGCTATGGCCAGCAGCAGAACGCTGTGAACGACCTGAACCGGGTGCTCCAGGAAAGGCCCAAGGATGTATCGGCGCTGCTGCTCCGCGCCCAATGCAGGGAGGCCAACGTAGACCTCGAAGGTGCGATCGCCGACCTGGACGCCGCCCAGAAAATACTGAGCGAGGACCCCACCACGAACGCCGGTACGCTCCAGGATCTGAAAGAACGCCGCCAGAAGGCCGCCGATGCCCTCTTCGAAATGAACCGTGAGAGCGATCCCCCGATCATCACCGTGGAGGAACCATACCGCAGCGGCGACAAGGTGCAGGTGAGCGCCGTGCTCGACCGCGTGAAAGTGACCGGCCACGTCCGCGATC
>JAGNSU010000151.1 GCA_017987895.1 Flavobacteriales bacterium
CAGCACCGGACTCTCCTTCACGGATACCAAACGATGCGAAAGTGATCTCGGTATCCCCGTGAACGGCTTGCGCACACACGAACCCAGCAGCGACTTCTTTTACCGCATGGTGCGTGCAGCGGGTGGGGCCGAAGCCTTCTACAGCAAAGTGTACGTTCATGCCATCTGCCCGCTCGGCTTCGTGAAGCAAGGGCCGCAGGGTAACGAGATCAACTTGAACTACTACGACGACAAGACGCTGGAGCAGGCGGTGACACCTTTTGTTTCCAACTGGCTGAAGACGCTCGTCGCCTGCGGGATGCGCACCGATGTCGTGTTCTGTATAGGCACGGGGAAGAACGCCGCCTATTTCGAAAAGCTCAACGCGTCGCTGGGGCTCTTCGACCGCATTGTCACGCTGGAACATCCGCGCTTTGTGATGCAGTACAAGGCGCGGACGATGGATACGTACATCGACAAGTACGTGTCGGCGCTGGTTGCGGTGTAGTCGCGCAAGGATGTCGCAGGCCTACAACCAATCCAACAACGAGACCCCCAGTCCGATGGTGGTCTGTTCGTGGTTGTAGTCGAGCAGGCTTTCGCCGAAGCCGTGGAACACTTGCAGGTGCGCCTTCAGTGGACCGCTGATGGTGAAGGACCAATCCCCTTGCACGGATCCACCAAGGAACGGATGTTCGATGAAGGGACTGCGTACCTGCACCGAGGCCAAATGGCTCTTGTGCCGGAAGACGAGCAGGACCTCGCCATTGCCCACCAATCCATTGATGTCGGGATTGTCGTCCGCGGCGCGGCTTTCCGGGATCCGCAACCACGGCCGCAGCAGCAAAGTGTAGCGTCCTCGTTCCAGGCCGACCTGTAGCACTACGCGGTTCCAACTCCGGCTGAACGGTTCGCCCCCCCCGTTGCTTTGATGGTTCAATCCCAATGCGAGCAATCTGCCGTGCACGCCGAACAAGCGGTAGTTGGTGGGCACCACGAGCATCACCTCGGGCTCGTAGTTCGTTTCCCGGAACGGACGGCTCAGTCCGGAATTGTACACCTGCCAGCGTGAACTCTGGGTATAGCCCACCCAGAGATCGCCCCGGTCCTTGAACAGGCCTTGCACCACCTTGGTCTTGAAGCTGAACTGGAACTTGCATTCCACCGGATCCAACGGGATCGGTGGGTCGGTGGAAGGCGGCGCCTCGAAGCGGTGCGGGCTTCGGTTCGGTGCACTGCTCCACACGGCGGGCAGCACATAGACCGGCCGATACGGCGTGATCAGAAAAGTGCCATTGCGCAGGCTGTCCGCCAACTCCCACCGGGCGCGCAACGTGTGCGTTTCCTTGAAAGCCAGCTTCTGCGCGTGTACGTCAGCGAACACAAGGAGGCATGCGACCAGGGTCAAGAACAGCACACATGGGGCGGCTGGTTCGAAGGCGCGCGGGGAACCGAGGCGGAACCTGGGTCCCTTGATCACTGGATCATGCGCTCAACGCAGGTGTTGGCATGCTCTAAAGGTAGGTGCCACGCCACCGGACGGCGTGCCGCGCTCCCCGGTAGCGCTGTGCTTCACGACCCGGGCAGAGAACCCTACACCGCCTTCCGGAACAAGTAACGCGTGATGAAGATGCCTGTCCCCCCTTTGTCTTCCGCAGGGCTGTTCACGCCGGTGGTCACTGTGAAAAGTTCCCAGCCGTCGGCCGTGTACGCGGTGATGGTCTCCACGATCGTCCTGTCGTTCAGCGCCACGTTGGTGAAGTTGATGCCCGCGATGCTGTAGAAGTTCTTCATCTCCTTCTCAATGGCCTGGCCGTCAGGTCCGCTCGTTATCACACGCGAGCGCCCCAAGCCTGCGGGCACCACGCTTTCGATGGTGGAGAACTGCTTCCATTGGTAGGTGGCGGCTTGTGGGCTGGGCCGCAGGGCAAGCAGGGTGATCGCTCCGAGGCCAAGTCCGATGAAGAGGATAGAAGCACGTACGGTGGTGTTCATGGGGATCTGTTTTGTCCCGAATTTCGGCATACGCCGCCCGATCTCCATCTTCACCGGCCACCAGCTGCCCTCCCATGACCGTTGACCGCCTCTTCGACGTCCCCCGCTACCAATTGGCCCACTTCCCCAAGGCGGATGCGATCGCCTCCAAGGAGAAAGGGCAATGGCGCCCGTATTCCACCCAGGAACTCATCGACCTGAGCGAACAACTGGCCCTCGGACTGATGGCCCTTGGCGTGGTGCCCGGCGACAGCGTGGCCATTTGCAGCGGCAACCGCAGCGAGTGGTGTTTGGTGGACCAGGCCATCCTGCGCATCGGCGCCATCACGGTGCCCATCTACCCTACCAGCAGCAAGGAGGACTACCTCTACATCCTACAGCACGCGCAGGTGAAGGTGTGCTTCACCGCGAACGCGGAGATCCACGCCAAGGCCGCACAGCCCGGCTGTCCCGAGCACCAGTTCACCTTCGATGCGGTGCCGGGCGCGCGCCTTTGGAGCGAAGTGGCGAAGCTGGGCCGCCAGGCGGACAAGCCGTTGTTGCACGGTTATGAGGCCCGCGTGAAGCGCAGCGATCTGGCCACCATCATCTACACCAGCGGCACCACCGGACGGCCCAAGGGCGTGATGCTCTCGCACGACAATATCCTGAGCAACGTGGAGGGCAGCGCCACCCGCTTTCCGGTGGACGCCACCGCCAAAGCCATCAGCTTCCTACCGCTCTCGCACATCTACGAGCGCATGCTGATGTACCTGTACATGCGTGTCGGGGTATCCATCTACTTCCAGGAATCCCTGGAGGACCTCGGCGACCGCATCCGCGAAGTGCAGCCCCATGTCTTTACCGCGGTGCCGCGCCTGTTGGAGAAGATCTACGACAAGATCGTGGGCAAGGGCGAAGAGCTCACCGGCGTGAAACGCAAGCTGTTCTTCTGGGCCTTGGACCTGGGGCTGCGCTATGAGGTACACGGCCGGAGCCCTTGGTACAACATGCAACTCGCCCTGGCCCGCAAGCTCATCTTCAGCAAGTGGCAGGCAGCGCTCGGCGGCAACGTGAAGATCTGCGCCAGCGGAAGCGCCGCTTTGCAGCCGCGTCTCGCGCGGGTGTTCAACGCGGCCGGGATCCCTTTGATGGAAGGATATGGCCTTACCGAGAGCAGCCCGGTGATCAGCGTGAACGATATGCGCAACGATGGACTGCGCTTCGGCACCGTGGGCAAGTTGATCCCGGGCGTGCAGGTGCGCATCGCGGCGGATGGCGAGATCCTGGCCAAGGGCCCCAACATCATGTTGGGCTACTACAAGGAACCGGAACTCACCAAAGAGGCGCTGGACGCCGAGGGCTGGCTGCACACCGGCGACATCGGCGAGCTCGATGCGGACGGCTTCCTGAAGATCACCGATCGCAAGAAGGAGATCTTCAAGACCAGCGGTGGCAAATACGTGGCGCCGCAGGTGCTGGAGAACAAGCTGAAGGAATCGCGCTTCATCGAGCAGGCCATGGTGATCGGCGAGAACCGCAAGTTCCCCGCCGCTCTCATCGTACCCAACTTCGGCTTCCTCAAGGACTACTGCGAGATCAAGGGCATCCCCTTCGAAAGCCGCGAGCAGGTGATCGCCGACAAGCGCATCGTGGACCGCATCTTCGAGGAGGTCACCAAGGCGGATGCCGACAAGGGGCACTGGGAACAAGTGAAGAAGATCGCCCTGCTACCCCAGGAGATGAGCATCGAGGGCGGCGAGCTCACCCCCTCGATGAAGCTGCGCCGCAAACCCATCCTGGCGAAGTACGCGGACGTTGTGGAGCGCATCTATGCGGGCGCCTGAAAGTCCACTACCCTACTTTCGCCTTCCCTTAACCTTCCGTTGATGAGGTCGTTCCCCATGCTGCGTCCCTTCCTACCGCTGGCACTCGCCCTGCCCCTGCTGTTCTGCGGCTGTTCCAAGGAGCCCGGTGAAGGTGGCAAGGCCCTGATCCGCGGGACCGTGTATGCGGTGGAGTACAATGACAATACCGGCCAGCCCACCGGCAACGAGTTCTATGTGCCTGAATACCGCGTGTACATCCGCTATGGCGATGGCGATTTCTACGACGACGACACGCGCACCGGCCCCAACGGCGAATTCGAGTTCCGCTGGTTGCGGCCCGGCAGCTACACGGTTTTCACCTACAGCGAATGTCCGGAGGACTGCGAAAGCGGTGTTGAACTGGTGAGCCGGATCGTGGAGATCAACAAGAAGAAGGACGAAGTGACCGTGCCGGTCTTCCAGGTGCAATTGTGGTGACCCTCTCCGCCCGCTCCATCGTCCTCGGCCTTCTGGCTCTGCCACTGCTGTGCCGCGCACAGGATGGCGAACTGCGGCCCCGGCTCGTGCAGGAAGGCTGGTTCACTGTCGGCGCGCAGTTCCGCCCGTTCAAGAACACCAGCCGCGTGGTGGAACCGAAGTTCAACAAGCGCTTCCGCCTGGCCACCGAGGTGGGCTACCGTTCGGACGAGAACCTGAGCGGCGGCAAGCAGGTTTTCTGGGACCTGGCGGCCCGCTACAAATTCACCGACTACCTGCGCGTGGTCGCCGAACATCGCTTCAGTTTCCGCGGCGCGGACCGGAACAACAGCCAGCGCACCTCGCTGCAAGTGCAGTTGCGCGGCGAATGGAATCGTTTCATCGGCGACTACCGCATGCGCTTCCAGCACGAATACCTGGACCCTACCGATGTGCGCGATCAACTGCGGAACCGCCTCGGGCTCACCTACGACATCCGCAAGTGGAAGCTCGACCCCGAAGTGAGCGCGGAGTTCTTCACGTGGTTCGGCTACCTGGGCACGCGCCTCATCGGCACGCGCTATTCCGTGGGCACGTCGTGGACACCCGGCAAGGACCACGAGATCGGCATCGCGGTGATGCACGATCGGGAACAGTACGTGTACGAGCCCACCTACCGCATCATCTATGCGTTGAGCTACTCCCTAAGCATCAACTGAACCATGCGCCCCCTGCTCTTGCGCGCACTGATCTTCGCCGCGATCTTCCTGTTGGCCGTGTTCACAGGCTACCTGTTGCTGCGCGATGACGATGTGCCGCATGTGTTCCATCCCTCGCAATTGGATCCGCGGCTGGTGGACCCGGTGCTCCGCCAAAAGGAAGGCGAACACCACATTCTGGATTTCAGCCTGGTGGACCAGGAAGGCACCACCATTACGCTGAACGATCTGAAGGGACAGGTGATCCTCGCCGACTTCTTCTTCACCACCTGCACGAGCATCTGCCCGAAGATGAGCACACAGATGGCGCGCGTGCAGGAAGCCTTCAAGGACGATCCGCGCGTGGTGCTCCTCTCCCACTCCGTGACGCCTGAAATGGACAGTGTGCCCGTGCTGAAGGCGTATGCCGAATTGCACGGAGCGATCCCCGCCAAGTGGCATCTGATGACCGGCGACCGTGCGCAGATCTATCGCCTCGCACGCAAGAGCTATTTCGCCGCGCTCGATGAAGGCGACGGCGGACCGAACGATTTCGTACACACGGAGAATTTCGTGCTCGTGGATCCGCAGCACCGGATCCGCGGTTTCTACGACGGCACTTCGGAAAAGGAAGTGGACCGCGCCATCCACGACATCGGAAGGCTGCTGGATGTCATGAACGATGCCCCGTGAGCCGGATACATTTGGCGGCGGAAGCAGTACCAGTTTTCAGGATGGGTCCATCCGATCGGCTATGAACGGATACCGCAAAGGGCACGAAGCACGCCAAGAATTACCCGAATGATGGCCACTTCATGCGCTTCGCGTCCTTTGCGATGGGACGGTTCCGATCTTCGAAATGGCATGACCCGCTAGCATGTATCAGTGGTTGAACAAATACTACGGCCGCCTGCGCACCCTAAAGGCGAGTTGGGTGCTGCTGAACCTGCTCAACCTGCGCAAGCTGGCCCATGCCCGCCGCATGTACCGCAAGTACGGCATCCAGCGCAGCGTGCTCTTGCCCATCAGCAGCAAGGACCTGCCGACGACGACCACCGAAAAGCCCTGGCTCGATACGCCGGAAGGTGTCGCCGCACTGCCCGACCATCCGGGCCTGAAGCGTTTTGATACCGCGACGCGCGAAGCCATCCTGGGGTGGCCGGAGAAAGGCTACATCGTTCTTCGTGGTTTGTTCAGCAGGGATGAGGTCAATGCCATGAATTCCGAAGTGGACCGCTTGATCCGTGACAAGGTGGTCGACTTCAACTTCACCGGGCGCAAGATCATGTTCGCCTGGCACCACAGCGAACTGCTGCGCAAGCACACCCACGACCGCCGGATCCTGGACGTGATGGACTTCCTCCTCGGCAAGCGCATGCAGGTCTTCCAGAGCATCAACTTCCTCACCGGCAGCGAACAGGCCGCGCACAGTGATTCCATCCACATGACCACGCATCCATTGGGCTACATGACAGCTGCATGGATCGCGCTGGAGGAGATCACCCCGGACAATGGACCCCTCGTCTACCATCCCGGATCGCACAAGCTGCCCTACCTGCTCAACGACAGTTTCGACCACGGCGGCAACCGCTTCGTGATCGGCGAGGACGCCTACGCCCACTACGAGGAAGCCGTGGACCGCTCCATCCGCGAGGGGCGCTTCGAGCACAAGGAACTGCTGGCCCAGCCCGGCGATGTGCTCTTTTGGCACGCCAACCTGCTCCACGGCGGCAAGAAGATGAGCACCCCCAATGCCAGCCGCAAGAGCATGGTGATCCACTGCTTCGCCGATGATGTGCTCTGCTACCACGAGCTTACCCAGCGCGTGGCGATGATGGAGGAGCACTGACGGGTTAGGCATAACCGTCATCGCGAGGATCCGATCCGAGGGCTCTGCCCGAGGAACTGTCCGAAGCGATCTTTAATTGGTGTGCGGGGTAGTGCGCGGACAACACTGCTCCCGCACAGATCCAATGGGATCGCTTCGCGCCGATCCCGGATGCGATGGTCCCCGGCGCGCGCGCCGCCATCGCTCCGGGAGAACGCTCGCGAACACGGGTGATGGTGCGCGCGGCTTCGCGCCACCGCACGATCACACCGCTCTACCGCTCACCGATCACAACCACGGCAGCGCGCAGCGCTCGCGTCCCATCCCTCACGAGCACATGGTACTTACCCGGCGCCAGCTTCTTCGTGGTCTTCGTCGGCATGCGGAACGGAACGGCTTTGGCGTTCCCCCAGGCGGCTTCCTCCACCACGCGGCCCAGTGCGTCCACCAGCGTCACTTGCGTGTTCGGACCCAGCGGCATTGTGGTGCGCAGCTCGAAAGGACCGAGGCCGATGTTCGGGACCACCACGAGCACATTCTCGTCTGCGATGGCCTCC
>JAGNSU010000038.1 GCA_017987895.1 Flavobacteriales bacterium
TAGATGATCTGCCCGTTCGCATCGTAGCGCGCGATGAAGCAGTGCGCGCTCTGGCTGACGATATCGACTTGGATCCCGTCGAACTCCGCGTAGGGGATGTTCCCCCCGAGCAGCCCGGTGATCACCGTGTTGCCCTGCCCATCGGCGATGATGTCGAAGGCCTCGTCGTTCTGTTCGCTTCCGCCGCGCCGCAACCATTGCACGACGCCGTTGGGGTCCAGTTTCGCGGTGAAGACCTCATCGTCGTAGAACGTATGGCCGATGAAGGTGTGCGCGCCGAAGGTCACCGTATCGCCGCTGCATTCCCCCGTGATGTAGCTGTTCTCCGCCGCGTCGATCGCCAGGCCTTGGAGCCAGGAACCATAGGTGGTGTTGTTGCCGCCACCCGCTGTGATCCACTGGGCGGTCAGCGCATCGTCGAGCTTCAGGATGAAGGTGCTGGATGTGGGCGCGTTCACGCTGGAACCGTCCAACTGCAATTCCCCCCAGAAGCCACCACCTACGTAGATGTTCCCGGTGATCGGCGCGACCTCCACGGCCGTTGCCTGTTGGCTGTTGGCGCTGTCGGCGAGTTGCACCAGGTCGGTGAGCGTTCCATCGGGCAGGTAGCGGGCAAGCACGCCTTTGTTCGCGTTCGAGATGATCGTCTGTCCGTCGAACACGTTGGTGCCATCGGCGGAACCCACGGCCACGATGCGCCCTTGGTCGTCGATGTCAAGATCGTTGAAGCGCGCGCCATAGGGTGTGCCCCCGCCGTGGCGCATCCATTGGAAATCCCCGTTCAAGTCGTACTTCACGAGGAAGGCATGCAGACTATTGCCGTTGTAGGTGAACGAATCGGTGCCGAAGTACACCGTGGGGTTCGCGAACTGCGTGCGCATCAGGCCGCAGGCGTAAACCGCATTGCCGGCAGTGGAGACTTTCACTGCGGTCTCCTGGATGTCCACGAAGCCCGGACCACCGAAGGTGCGCACCCATTGCACGGCGCCTGCCATGTCGTACTTCGCTACGCAGCCATCCTGGTGCGCATTCACAGGAAGACCGGAGAATTGGCTGTCGATGGAAAGGTGGCCCAGCACGTAGGAGTTGCCGTCCGTATCCACATCCACGGCATCGCCGTGCTCGTTGGCGGAGAAAGGAGTGGAGCCGGCATCGCGCATCCATGCGATGGATTGGGCGTTCGACCGTGTGATGAGCAGGGGAATTATGAGAGCGAGGAGAGTGGGTCTCATGACTTCAATGTTGGACCGTGAACCGCGTGGTGTGGACCGCGCTACCATTATCGGTCCGGACGAAGTAGACGCCTTCGTTCCAATGCCCGACATCGATCCCTTGGGGTGACCGGGTGGCGTATACGCGTTCACCCAGTGCGTTGAAGACCCCGATGGATGTTTCGGGATCGATGTGCCTGATGCTTAGACGCGACGAAACCGGGTTCGGGAACACGATGGGGCCACCCTTCCCCGCAGGATCCTCCTTCATCCCCACCGCGTTCCCGTATTGCACCGTTATGTACTTCGAAGCGTTCGCGGCCGAATGGGTCGTTCCACATACGATCACATCACCTGCGGTATTCACACCGATGGCGTTGAACCGGTCGTTGAAGCCTGCTGCGCCTGCGTAAGGGATGGCCCATGCAAGGCTGCCCGTCATATCGTACTTCACTATCAGACCGTCGGTGGTAAGACCGCCCGGCGCGGTGGAATACCCGGCAATGAGAAGATCGTTCTCATGGTCCAGTGTTACCGATGTGGGCCAGGCACCGAGGCCTTCCGGGCCGGGATAGGCCGCTTCCCAGAGCAAAGAACCGGCATCATAGAGTCGGGTCGCGATCGTGTGCCGGAGTTGACCATTGATGAGTTCGAGGCTGTGCCCCACCACGACCACCTGCCCGTTCGCAAGTTCACGCACCGCCAGCGCCTCGTCGTTGCCCGGTCCGCTACCATCGTACACGGCGCTCCACAGTTCTGTGCCTGCTGCGTCGCGGGCCACCACGGCCATGTCCATGTCGATCGCGCCTTGGACCGTGCCGCATACGATCACACCGCCAGCGTCCGTGGTGGCGATGCCGATCGCGCGATCGTTCATGCCGGGTGCTTCGTAACTCTTGTCCCAAAGGCGTGTGCCATCCGCTCCGAAGCGCGCAACGGATAGATCGATGGCCCCGTTCCCGTTCAGGTTCCACCAGTCACCGCCCACGTAGATATTACCGTTCGGCGAAATGGCCATACAGGTGGCGTGCTCATCCGCACTGCTCACCGCGAAGTCGTTCCCCCAAAGCCGGTCGCCCGAGCTATCCGTCTTCATCACGTATTGATCGTAGCCCATGCCGGAGGTACTGGTGATGTATCCGGCGAGGTAGACGTCCCCTTGATCGTCCACCGCCAGCGCAGCGCCCTCATCGGGCACATCGGCTTGGTCGTACTGCTCATAGTTCTTCTTCCACAGCCGGCCGGACGCGTTGTACTTGATCAGCGCGAAGTCGCCATTGTTGTTGGCCAGTGTGCCGCCAACGTACACGTGGCCATCGGGGGCGATGGCCAGGGCTACACCCTTGTTCTCCGCGGATTGTGATGGTCCGTACGGATGATCGATCCAGAGCTGCGTTCCGTTCGGTGCATAGCGCACGGTGGTGATGGTGCCTTGAGGAGCGATGTTCGCGCTGGAACCGGTCACATAGATGCTGTTGTCCGGAGCCACCACCAGGCCCCGGGCCTCGTCGATGCCGGGCAGGTTGCCGTCCACAAAGGCTTCCCATGCCAGCGGGGGCGCTTGAGCGAACGCGGTGCTCGCGGTGAGTAACCCGATAACGAGCGCATGCGATGCGGGTCGAAGTGACGCCATGGTTCAGTGGGTATTGTGAAGTATGGTAAGATGACCGGTGAGCGGTTCCACGAGCCCATCGGCCACCACCTCGTAGAAGTAGGTGCCATCGCTCACATCCTGGCCATCCCAGCTATTGCGGTAGTCACTGGCCTGGTAGACGATCTGCCCCCAACGGTTGAAGATGCGGACCGTGTTGGTGAGGTGTTCGATCCCAGTGATCTCGAACCGATCGTTCGCGCCGTCACCATTCGGACTGAAGACGTTCGGCACAATGATGCCGCACGGTGCTATCACAGCGATCGCGGCGCTGCCCGTATTGCCACAGGCGTCAGTTATGATCACTTCGTAGAGGGCGGCTTCGTCCAGCACGTTGATGGTCGGCATGGTTGAACCGGTGCTCCACACGTACTCCAGTGGTCCGGAACCACCGGTCACTGTGGCTTGTAATGTGAGCGAGGTCCCGCTGCACGCCGAGGTCACATCTTCGGCGGACACTTGGAGCGGCTCGGCGTTCACGATGTGGAGCGCCGCGCAGGCGGTATCGCCACCGCAGGATCCCTGAAGCACTACGCAAACGACCAGATCCTCGCTGTTCTCCGCTTCCTGGTCCGCGAGGATGCCAATGCCGATGGTCACCGCGTTCTGGCCGTCCGGGATGGTGACCGAGGTCGGAAGTCCCGTCACATCCGTGCCTGAACCCGCTGTGCCGCTCGTGGTAAGGGGCAGGACCAGATCCCCGGCGCTCGTGCTTCGCGTGATGGTGACCCAAGCGCTGTCACACCCTTCGGTGACGCTATCACTACCGCTGGAGGTGGTGAAGGAGACCCCCACGCCACCGGTGGAGGTGAAGGATCCCCCGGTGATGAACACCCCGCTGTCCCAGTTGGGATCGCCCACATCGCCGATGGCCATCTTGATATGGTAGGTCTGCCCACATTGCACAGCCGCTTCCGCACGCAGTCCGACCGTGAACCCATCGAACTGGAAGTAGTAGGGATCATTGCTGTACGGTGTGGCGAAGCCATCCCCATTGTCCTGGTAGTAGTTCTGGTTGGTGAGGTCGTTGATGGTGTTGACGCTGACATAGGAGAACGTACCCGGCACCACGGCCAGGTTGATGGCATCGTTCTGGAACGGCCCGAAGATGCCCGGACCACTGAGAAAGAAGCCGAAGGCATCGTTGTAGCCGGCGTTCACCCATTCCAGGTATTCCTCGGAAGCGAACGAATAGGCGAAGGAGATGGAATCGCCCTGCGGAACAAAGTCGAACTCCAGCATCGCGACGTCCATGCACATGTCGTCGGCCACATTGTTCAGGTCCTCATCGCTGGTGAAATTGCCCAACACTTCCACCTGCGCACCGCCATCGTTATTGGGCCCGGCCGCTACGCTGATGCCACCCGTACACATCACCAGGCCGCTGTCGATGCCAAGCACACAGTCGCTGCCATTGAAGTAGCCCATCTGCTCCTGGATCTGGTTGCCCGGTGCTCCATTGAACTGGACGTTGCTGATCGTTACGCCGGGACCGAGCAGGACGTTCTGCACCACGTCCTGCGGGCTGATGCTCCCATTGGTCACCAACTGACATTGACCGGCAAGGCCGATCAGGAGCAAGGGAAGAACAGCGGATCGAAGGGGGCGTGTCATCGTGGGTCGGATCGTCCGGAACAAGGCTATCCACCCGGGCCGCCATGTTCCTCTTCCAAATGGATGGAGCGGGAGGAACGGACGACGTGACGGATATCATGGCGAACGAACCGATGGTCACAACGCCATCATGGCACCGGGCACTGGATAGCGGACTTCCTATGCATCAGGCCCATGGGTTGTGCGCGGGGTAGGGCACCGGCTCATTGGCTGACGAGGACCCGACCGATCGATCCGCCGCTGGAAGCTTCTACCATGAAGTAGATCCCCGGAG
This sequence comes from Flavobacteriales bacterium, assembly GCA_017987895.1. Classification (GTDB taxonomy): domain Bacteria; phylum Bacteroidota; class Bacteroidia; order Flavobacteriales_F; family PHOS-HE28; genus PHOS-HE28. Next base: position 4,751 of record JAGNSU010000038.1, read on the forward strand.
CGGGTTCCACAATGCGTACGGCATAACACGCGATCGTTGGCTCAGGCGTGACGTCGATCGCTACCTGTCGCCCAACGGCGTCCAGTAAGATCGGGGGTGCATGAAGGCCTGCGACATGGAAGCTGCCCTGGTTGGGTTGCGGCCAGATCGATACACCCTCTGGAACAGCGAACTCGACCGCTTCGGTTTCGGAGTAGGTCGCGTGACCGTCGTAGTCCACCTGTCTCAACCGGTAATAGTCCGTTCCGATCGGTGGAGCGGGATCCACCAGTTCATACGAGTGTGCGGATTGACAGGTGCCTGCGCCGGACACCGTGCCGATGGTGGACCAATGCAGACCATCGCTGGATCGTTCCACGTCGAAATGGTCGTTCTCCATTTCCGATGCCGTGGCCCACTGGATCCATGCGTCCCTTCCGTGCGCTTCGGCCGCGAAGGCCGTGAGTTCGATGGGTAGTGTGGTCGTGCAGTCGATCGTCGCGCTGCCGAAGAAGTTGAGCGTTACCGTGGCGTTCACATAACTCCAATTGCTCATGCAGATGATGAACTGCTGTCCGGCGACCACTGGAAGCTCCGGTGCGTAGTTGCCCGGATCACCGCCCGGAGGAATGGTATTTGCCAAACCAGCACCACCATAGGGCACGGCATCCCAAACGCATCGCACGGGTGGGAGCGAATTCCCGACTATCGCGGCGCAGGTACCGGGGCCGGTATAAGGCCACATGGCCCAGTCGTAGTATCCCACTTGTTGCCCTCCCGCGCCGAAGCTGAAGGCCAGGTTCCCGCTCGATCCGATCGTGAAGAGCATCCAACTGCTGTTCAGCTCGGCGGCCAGCAGGCAGCCATAGTCCGTTCCTCCCCACGGTGCCGGGCTAAGGCCACCGAAGGCAGGATTGCTGATGGAGCCGGGCGAGGGTATCTCGTTGATACTGCCAAAGCCGCTCGGTGTGATAGGGAAAGTGTAGGGGTCGCAGACACAGACCACCGTTGGGCAGTCGCCGGTAGGATCACCGCTGTTCGCGCACGGGCCACCGCCACCCGGTGTCGAGCAATCGGCCCCGCCTATGCTCCAAGTCGCTGTTCCGCTCGCACCAGTGGTCAAGGTGCCGGTGAACAAAGTGCTGCCTCCGAAGTATTTCAGCGTGTAGGTCGCGCCCTGCCAGCCGTTCGCTCCAGCGTCGAGCATGGTCAGCACATAGCATCCGGTATCGAGGCAGAGGGTATCGTTATAGTTGGCTCCCCCGGTGAACAAGGGCGTTCCGTTCAACGAGACGTTCCATGAGATCTGCGCCGGTGCGGTCCCGTTCGTGACAATGAACTGCAACGCCTGGGTGCTCGGTGGGCAACCTGCCCCGATCACCACCGGATCGCACGGTTGGTTCTCTCCAAGGACGAAGGTGTCCGTGCCGTGCGGACCGTCCGGGAGATTCGTATCCCAGTCAAAATCCCCGGTCCAGTCTTCGATGAACCAATTGATGTCATCCCATCCGTCACCGTTGCTATCGTACATCAGCAGGGTGTAGCATCCGTCCGGCAGGCAGATATCCTCCTCCCATGGGGCCGGTCCAACGGCCCATGTGACGCCCATGGCATCGATCAGCTCCCAAGTAACGTCCGGCGCCCCAACACCATCGTTGACGGTGATGGTATACCAAGTACACTGGCCCCACGAGGCGGTTGATGCGAGGAGGACTATTGGAATGGTGCATGCGCGCACCGTTCGTAGCAGGGAAGTAATGGACATGACGGAGAACTGATGAGAGGATCGGTAGAGCAACACGCCTACCCGCCGGAAGGAGGGCGGAGGCGAACGGCCCGGTGCCTATGCACCATGCCTGGCTTCAACCGATCGACTTGGGCGGGTGGAACACCCCGCGCGCGGACCACTGGCCCACCCGGTCATCTTGCCCAGGGAACGGCTTTTCGACTTCGCCGGACCCCGATCCGCTCGCTAGGTCCAGGTGGACTTGCCCGGAATAGAATGTAGCGTGTACAGTAGGACCGTGGAAGGGTAGGTCCTTATGCTCCCCGGGTTCACTTGCGTCGTGTTCCGCATCGAAATAATGCATCATCACGAAGGCGGTCATCGAAACGTTCCCATCGCTCCGTGCTTGGTGTTCGGCGAAATGCGCTCCTAATTGCGGAAGGCGGAAGGCCTCCGCCAACCCCGCCGGTGTAAGGGAAACCAGCAGAACATGCAGGGTAAAGAGGGAAGCGGTGAACGAACGCACATTCAAATGTAGGGGACAGAGGAGGGGGGAGAGAATGACCGTTGATAGGACAGGCGGATAGAGGCCCGAAGTGGGAAGATCGGCCGACCGGGCGGCGCGGCTACCTTGCCCAACCCCGATCGACATGGAACCTGTCACCGCGACGTCATCCCTTGAGATCCTTGAACGCCACTTCGGCTATAAGAGCTTCCGGCCGCTCCAGCAGGAAGTGATCGAGCATGTGCTCGGTGGGAAGGATGCTGTGGTGCTCATGCCCACGGGTGGGGGCAAAAGCCTCTGTTATCAGATCCCTGCGCTCGCCATGGACGGTCTCACCGTGGTGATCTCTCCTTTGATCGCCCTGATGAAGGACCAGGTCCAAGCGCTACAGGGCAACGGCGTTCCGGCGGCCTTCCTCAACAGTTCGTTGGAACTCATTGAAGAGCGCTCGATCCACCAACAACTTCGCGGCGGGGCGCTGAAGTTGCTCTATCTGTCGCCCGAGCGTCTCTTCCAGCAAGGGTTCCTCGATAGCCTTGGCGAGTTGAACATGCGTTTGTTCGCCGTCGACGAAGCACATTGCATCAGCAGTTGGGGCCACTCGTTCCGGCCTGAGTACAAGCAACTGGATGTACTGAAGCGCCGCTTTCCCCAAGTGCCCGTGATCGCCCTTACCGCCACGGCGGATAGGACGGTGCGCCATGAGATCGGCAGGCATTTGGGGCTGCGTACGCCCCGCACGTTCATCAGCAGTTTCGACCGCCCCAACCTGTCGCTGGCGGTGTTGCCCGGACAGGACCGCTGGAAGGCGATCGAACGCATCATGGGCCGGCACGTGGGCCATTGTGGTATCATTTACTGCAACAGTCGCGCAGGAGCGGAAAAGCTCGCCGCGAAGTTGCAGGGCATCGGGATCAAAGCCGCTTACTACCACGCCAAACTCGAGGCGGGTGAACGCAGCCGTGTGCAGGACGACTTCCTTCAGGGCAAGCTCCATGTGATCTGCGCCACCATCGCTTTTGGCATGGGCATCGACAAGGCGGATGTACGCTTCGTGATCCACTATAACCTGCCCGGCACGGTGGAAGGTTACTACCAGGAGATCGGCCGGGCGGGCCGTGATGGGCTTCCTGCGGAGACCATCCTTTTCTACAGCTATGCCGATGTGCAGACGCACATGCACTTCGCGGAGGAGATCGAGGACCCCAAGTACAAAGAGGTGATCATCGCGAAGTTGGAGCGTATGAAGGAGTACGCCGAGGCCCAGGTGTGCCGCCGGACCATCCTGCTGAGCTACTTCAGCGAGGAAGTGGGGCGGCCATGCGGCAACTGCGATGTGTGCAAGGATCCACCGAAGTACTTTGACGGTACCGTGCTGGCCCAGAAAGCGCTGAGCGCTGTGGTGCGGAGCAAGGAGCAACTTTCCCTAAGCGTCCTGGTCGACGTGCTCAAAGGCACGCACAGTGCCGAAGTGGGGGAGAAGGGCTGGCAACGGATCAAAACCTTTGGCGCAGGGCACGATACCACCGCCTTCGCTTGGATCATGTTCATCCAACAGTTCATCCAGCATGGCCTGTTGGAGGTCGACTACCCGGACCACCACCACCTCAAGATCACGCGCGTCGGTGAGGCGGTGCTTCGCGGAGAACGACCCGCACGGTTGGTGAGCCCCGAAACGATCAAGGAGCGTCAAGAACGCTCCAAACGGACCAAGGTGCCGGACGTGCTGGAACCCCTTGGAGCGACCGCCGACCTGCTCACTGAACTGAAGACCTTACGCCGGACGATCGCCGCCGAAATGAAGAAGCCGGCCTACATCGTTTTCAGCGACGCCTCGCTGATCGATATGGCCAACAGGGCACCGCGGAACCTCTATGAATTCCGCTTGGTGAACGGCGTCGGGGACCACAAGGCGGGGCTCTATGCCGATCGGTTCCTGAAGGTGATCAAGGGTTGGTCGGAAGTTCGCACGAACGGCTGATCCGCTTTCCCCCCGACTTCTATTTTTGCCCGCGACCCGCGCACTGCGGCATCCGCACGAACGAACGGAACGGTGTTTGCCTGGCCGCGCCGGAACTGAACCAACCCAACCCTCATGCGTACCATTCTTCTCCCCGTGGCCCTCGGCCTTTCTGTGTTCACCAGTGCCCAGACCACCGATCCCAAGCATACCAACTACTACAAGATCCCCGCGCCGATCGAGACCCCGGAGATGCTCGTGGAGTTCAAGGATCCCGTGGCTCAAATGGCGATGTGCAAGGTGCGCGTGCAGTTCACCAACAAGACATCGGACTATTTGCTCATCAAGGCATCGGAGATCAAGTTCGTTCTGGGTGGCACCAACTACTCGCCCAAGGACCGGGACTTCCTGATCAAACCCAACGATAATATCACCCGAACACTGGAAGTGACCGGTGCGGACATGCACGCGGATGCCTTCACCTTGGAATTCGGAGGGACCAGCCGTGTGCCTCGAGCCGGAAAGACCGCTGTGGTGGATGATTTCGATCTGCCCGCCTCGAAGAATTCAGTGGAGTCAGGTCCCTTCCAACTGAACCTCCTGGACTTGGAGAAGACCACCGCCAAGACCGCGGCCAAGTTCAAAGTGAAATACACAGGTGAGAAGATCGCGCTGATCGATCCCAGCCAGATCGCCGTGAAGATCGAATCCGGTCAAGTTTTCGCCAACGCCGCGAGCAAAAGCAAAGAGCTCATGCTTTCCCGCGGGGAAGAGGACAATTTCACCTTCATCGCCGAGATCCCCGGAAAGATCGTCGACATGCAGTTCGCGAACATGAAGCTGGTGTGGAACAAGGCCTTTGTGGAGACGCAGGGTGTGCCGTTCCAAGTGGGTAGCACCGCGTTCACGGTGGATCCGGGCCTTACCGCCGGAAAGAACAAATAGTTCGTTCCGCTTAGCCGCACTTGGTGCTCACGCTGGCGGTCGGTCGGCGGGAGACCGGTGGCACATCGAACGCACCCGAAGCCTACGTTCGATCGCGTGAGGAGGACGCCAGCGCTTCGCGAACATCCGGATAGAGCGCGGCGTCGGTGACGATCCCTGCATCCCGAAGGTCGCTGGCCACTGGTGCGTTCACCCCGGCGAACAGCACGCGGATGCCCCGTCGCTCCATGGTCCGTACGATGTCCTTCAATCGGTGCAGGCCCGTGGCATCGATCAACGGCACGTTGCGCATCAGCAGGATCAGCGTCCGGTGCTTGTCGCCTATGGTCTTCAGCGTGTCGGTGAAGGTCTGTGCCGCGCCGAAAAAGAGCGGACCGCTGATCTCGTAGATCAGGACATCCTTGGGTACCTCTCCCAGTTCGGATTCAAAGGTCACATCACCGCCCGCGCTGGTCATCATGGGCGAGAGTTGCACGGCATCGCTCATGCGTTTCATGAAGAGGAAGGCCGCGAGCACCATCCCGATCTCGATGGCGATGACCAGGTCGAAGACCACCGTCAGCAGGAAGGTGGTCAGCAGCACCACGCGGTCGTACCGGTTGGTTCTGAACACAGTGACAAAGGCATGGGCTTCGCTCATGTTCCATGCGACCACCACGAGGATGCCGGCGAGGCAGGCCATCGGAATGTGCTCGGCGAGGGGCGCGGCCACGATCATGATCACCAACAACGTGATCGCGTGGACCATGCCGGCCACGGGCGTGCGACCGCCGTTCTTCACATTGGTCGCCGTGCGGGCGATGGCACCGGTCGCCGGGATCCCACCGAACATGCCGGAGAGGATATTGGCACCGCCCTGGGCGATCAGTTCCATGTTGCTGCGGTGCCTGCCACCGATGGAGCCGTCAGCCACCACGGCCGAGAGCAGCGATTCAATGCTCCCGAGCAAGGCGATCGCCAGCGCGGGCTGCAGCAGGTCCTTGATGGTGGTCATGTCCACGTCCGGCACGTGAGGGAGCGGAAATGTCCGCGGGATCTCGCCGAAGCGCGAACCGATGGTCTCCACGGACGATCCCAGCCAATGCACGGCGGCCGTGGCCGCGACGATGGCGATCAGTGAGCCGGGTACCCTCTTTGTGATCCGGGGCAGGAGAACGCAGATCAGCACCGTGCCGGTGGCGATGGCGACCGCCTGTGGATCGATCGAACGCGCGGCGCTGAAATAGGTCGACCACTTGTCAAGGAACCCAGCGGGAACGTTCTCCAGGCGCAGGCCGAACAGATCGTTCACCTGTGCCGAAAAGATGATCACCGCGATCCCCGATGTGAAACCGACGATCAGTGTGTGCGGGAAGTATTTGAGCAGGGCGCCGAACCGGAGAAGACCCATCAATAGGATGATGAACCCGGCCATGAACGTGGCGATCGTCAATCCACCCACACCATGCTTCTGCACGATGGCGTAAACGATCACGATGAACGCCCCGGTCGGTCCACCGATCTGCACCCGGCTGCCACCGAAGGCACTGATGACAAAGCCCGCGATCACGGCCGTGATCAGCCCCTTCTCCGGTGATACGCCCGAGGCGATGGCGAACGCGATGGCCAGCGGAAGGGCCACAATGCCCACGATCACGCCGGCGATCAGGTCCCGACCGAAATGCTCCCGGGAATAGCCCTTCGCGAGCACCGTGAAGGACTTCGGGATGAACTCAGGGTTCCACATCGCTGTGCGAAGGTCATGAAACTCACTGGGGTCGATCCACTGGGATCAACGGCAAGCGCCAGGATACCCTGGGAGCAACGAAGCCCCTGGAGAGGGGCTTCATCTTGCGGACCGGACGGGACTCGAACCCGCGACCTCCGCCGTGACAGGGCGGCATTCTAACCAGCTGAACTACCAGTCCGTTCAGCTCCGGTTCCCACCGGAGCGGCTGCAAATGTAGCCGCAAGCGGAGAATGTGCAAACCGGACGAAAGGAGAATATACGAAAGCCTCAGTACAGGCGGGACCGCTTGGTGAGGAACTCCAGCAGGACAGGTTCGAAGCCGGCATTGATATCCGCCTCCACCAGATCGATGCGGTATTGGCCGCACCTCAATTTGAGCCGATGCCAGCGCTCGGCCACCGCGGTCTTGTAGGCTTCACGCACTTCGGCGGGGTGCGCCTTCACCTGGGCACCGGTCTCCACGTCCACGAAGGTGTATGGGCGGTCCTGGAGGTCGAGGTCCAGTTCGCGCTTGCGGTCCACCACATGGAAGAGGATGATGTCGTGTTTGTTGAACCGCAAATGCTGGAGGGCATCGAAGACCTCGGCCTCACGATCGTCACTGTCCAACATATCGCTGAGCACGACCACCAAGCTGCGCCGATGGGCCCGCTGCGCGATGTGGTTCAGGGCGTCCACTACGCTGGTGGTGCGGCCACGCGCGGGGGCGTTCTGGCCGAGCAAGGCCTCCAGGTGGCCCATGAGATGGCGGAGATGCACGGCATTGCTGCGCGCCTCCTCCGCTACGAGCACTTTCTCGCTGAAGGTGGTGAGGCCTACGGCATCGCGTTGCTTTCGCAGGAGTTGGATGAACGCAGCGGCCGCATGCACCGCGAATTCCACCTTGTTGAACTCCTTGATGTCTTCTTTCGCGGGGAAGTACATCGAACTGCTGGCATCCACCACCAAGTGGCAGCGCAAATTGGTCTCCTCCTCGTACCGCTTCACGAAGAGCTTGTCCGTGCGGGCATAGAGCTTCCAGTCGATGTGCCGGGTGCTTTCGCCAGAATTGTAGGCCCGATGCTCCGCGAACTCCACACTGAAGCCATGGAAAGGGCTCTTGTGCAGACCGGCGAGGAAGCCTTCCACCACCTGGCGGGCCTTGAACTCGAGCGCGCTAAGGGCTTGGATGGATCGCTGTTCGATAGGCATGGGCGCGCAAAGCTAGCGCAACCCATCACGGGCCGACCGAAGGAATGGGAACGGAAAAGGCCCCATAACCGGGGCCCTTCCTATTGCGATGCGCGTGTGCGCTAGGCGAGTTGCCCTTCGAGCTTCTGTGTTAGTTGGGCCTTCGGCACAGCGCCCACGCTGCGGTCCACCACCTCGCCGTTCTTGAAGAACAGGATCGTGGGGATACTGCGGATGCCGTACTTCATGCTGACCTGGGCATTATTGTCCACGTTCAACTTGCCGATCACGGCCTTGCCGTCGTATTCCTTGCTCAGTTCCTCCACCACGGGGCCCACCATGCGGCAGGGCCCGCACCATTCCGCCCAGAAGTCGACGAGTACGGGCTTGTCGCTCTTCAGGACGAGTTCTTCGAAGTTGCTGTCTGTCAGTTCAAGTGCCATGGTCGGTGGGTCGCTTACCGCGCCCTTTGTTGGTTGCGTTCTCTCTTCGTGGCGATCGGCCCGCAATATGGTTGGATCCCTGGTTCGATCCGCAAGGACCGGCCCCAACTTTCTCACGTTGTTCGGTGCGCAAAGGTACCCCCGTGCGTCAATTTTCTTGCCATGGAAACTATTCTGACGATCAGTCAGTGCAGCCGCAGGCTCCCAAGCCTGGAGGAAATGGGTCGGCTAGCTTAAGCTCCAACTCACCTGGGCCAGCCCGTCCAACCCACGGATCAGGTCCTCGCTCACCGTCACGCTCAAACCCTTGCTGGGCGCCTCCACCACCATGTTCTCATGCGGACTGGCGATATGGAAGCTCACCTTGCATTTGCCGGGTGAGGAGCGCAGCAGCAGTCCAAGCTCGCGGGCCAGATCGTCGTCCACGCGCTCGGCCTCCAGCTTCAGGTTCAATTTGGTGATGTACTTCTCGCGCACGTCGCTCAACAGGTCCATGCTGGTGATCTTGAACTCCATCTGGCCCTCGTCGCGCCCCCAGGTGCGTTCCGCAGCGCGGCCTTTCACGAAGAGCAACGTGCCCTGTTGCAGGTAGAGCTTGTACTTCATGTAGTCCTCGCTGAAGAGCATGAAGTCGTGCGATCCCGCGTGGTCTTCCAAGGAGAAGCTGCCGAAGGGCTTGCCGCTTTTGGCGATGCGGTGCTCGGCCTTGGTCACGATCCCGGCGAAGGAGACATCGCGCCCGGCGAGCGCCTTGAGGTCGGCCAGTTGGACAAGTGTGTTGTGGCAGAGGTGCTTGATCTCCAACCGGTGATCGTCCAGCGGATGGCCGCTGAGGTAGAAGCCGATTACTTCTTTCTCGTAGTGCAACTTCTCCAATGCGCTCCATCCTTCGATCTGCGGAATAGTGGGTTCGGGGATCCCCGCGCCTTCGGTGCCCAGGTCGAACATGTTCACCTGCGAGGAGTCCTCACCGTCCTGATGTTGCTGGCCATAACGGGCCAATGTTTCCATGAAGGTCGGCCTGCCTTCACCCGCACTGTGGAAGAAGACCGCGCGTTGCACCTTCAATGAATCGAAGGCGCCAGCGTATGCTAAACTCTCCAAGGCTTTGCGGTTCGCGGCCCGAAGGCTCACTCGGCGCATCAGGTCGAACACCGTGATGAACGGTCCGTCTTTTTCGCGTTCCTGTACGATGGTTTCCACCGCGCCTTCGCCCACCCCCTTCACCGCGCCGAGCCCGAAGCGGATCTGCCCGGCCTTGTTCACGCTGAAGTGGAACTGGCTTTCGTTCACATCCGGTCCCAGCACCTTGATGCCCATGCGCCGGCACTCTTCCATGAAGAAGGTGACCTTGTCGATGCTGCTCTGGGAATGGGTGAGCACCGCCGCCATGAACTCGCTCGGGTAGTTCGCCTTCAGCCATGCGGTCTGGTAGGCCACGAAGGCGTAGCAGGTGCTGTGTGATTTGTTGAAGGCGTACTGCGCGAAGGCCTCCCAATCGGTCCACACCTTGGCGCACACTTTCGCTTCGAGGCCATTGGCGGAGGTTCCCTCCAGGAACTTGCCCTTCATCTTGTCCAGCGTGGCGCGGTCCTTCTTGCCCATCGCCTTCCGCAGCACGTCCGCGTCGCCCTTGCTGAAACCGGCGAGTTTCTGGCTGAGCAACATCACCTGTTCCTGGTAGACGGTGATGCCGTAGGTCTCCTTCAGCAACTCCTCCATCTCCGGCAGGTCGTAGCTGATCTTCTCTAAACCGTGCTTCCTCCGGATGAAGCTGGGGATGTATTCCAGTGGCCCCGGCCGGTACAGCGCGTTCATGGCGATGAGGTCGCCGAATTTGTCCGCCTTCAGTTCGCGCAGGTATTTCTGCATGCCCACGCTTTCGAACTGGAACGTGCCGTTCGTCTCGGCGCGCTGGTAGAGCGCGTAGGTCTTCGCGTCATCGAGCGGGATGGCGTCGATGTCGATCCGGATCCCGTGGTTCGCGTCGATCATGCGCAGCGCATCGCGGATGATGGTGAGCGTCTTCAGCCCGAGGAAGTCCATCTTGATCACGCCCGCGTCCTCGATCACCTTGCCGTCGTACTGCGTGATATAGAGCTGGCTCTCCTTGCTCACGCATACCGGGATGATCTCCGTGAGATCGCTGGGCGCGATGATGATGCCCGCCGCGTGGATGCCCACGCCGCGCACACTGCCTTCCACCTTCTCCGCTTCGCGCAATACGTCGGCGGTGAGTTCGCCGCTCTCCAGGATCTCGCGCAATTGCTTCACGTTCGCGATCTCGTCCGCGCCGAGGTTCTCTTTCGCTTTCAAGCTCCCTTCACCCTCCAGCGGCGCACGTAGCACGCGGCCCAGTTCGATGCCCGGACGTTCCGGCACCAACTTCGCCAGGCGATCGGCTTCCTGGAGCGGCAGGTCCATTACGCGGCTCACGTCGCGGATGCTGCTCTTGGCCGCCATGCCGCCATAGGTCACGATCTGCGCCACCTGGTTGCGGCCGTATTTCTCCACCACATAGTCGATCACCTTTTGCCGGCCTTCGTCGTCGAAGTCGGTGTCGATATCGGGCATGCTCTTGCGGTCCGGATTGAGGAACCGTTCGAAGAGCAGGTCGTATTTGATCGGGTCGATGTTGGTGATGCCCGTGCAATACGCCACCACGCTGCCCGCCGCACTACCGCGGCCGGGACCGATCACCACACCGATATCGCGGCCGTGGTTGATGAAGTCCTGCGTGATGAGGAAGTAGCCACTGAAGCCCATCGTGCGGATGGTGAACAGCTCGAAGTCGATGCGCTCGCGGATCTTCGGATCAAGGCTATCGATACCGCCCGTTAGACCGTGATCCGACGCTGTCACGCCGAGCGGAGCCGAGGCGTAGCGGCGGATCGCTCCCTCATACGTCAGGTGCTTTAGGTAATCATCCTGATCGGTGAAGCCTTCGGGTATCTGGAAGTTGGGGAGAAGGATGTCCTTCTTCAACTTCAGCGGCTCGATCTTGTCTACGATCAAGTTCGTGTTGTCCAACGCCTCGGGCAGGTCGCTGAACACCTGCTGCATCTGCGCGGTGGTCTTGAAGAAGAACTCGTCGTTGTAGAAAGCGAATCGCTTGCCTTTGGAGCCTTCCTCATCGCCGTCATCGGCCTTCGGTGTGCTCTGCTTCTCGCCGGTGTTGATGCACAGCAGGATGTCGTGCGCGTTGCTGTCCGCCTGGTCCACGTAGTGGCTGTCGTTGCTGGCGATGATGGGCACATTGTACTTGGCCGCCCACTGCACCAGCACCGCGTTCACCTTGTCCTGCTCGGGGATGCCGTGGCGCTGCAGTTCGATGTAGTAGTCTTCCCCAAAGAGGTCGAGCCACCACTTGAACTCCGCCTCGCCCGCCGCTTCACCCTTGCGCAGGATGATGCGCGGTACGCTCGCGCCCAGGCAACAGGTGGTGGCGATCAGCCCCTCGTGGTATTTCAACACCAGCTCCTTGTCGATGCGCGGGTACTTGCTGTAGAAGCCGTCGATATAGCCCAGCGAACAGAGCTTGCTCAGGTTCTTGTAGCCCTGCGCGTTCTTCGCGAGCAACAGTTGGTGGAAGCGCTGGTCGCGGTCCTCACGCGTGAAGACCTTCTTGTGCCGGTCCTCCACCAGGTAGAACTCGCAGCCCACGATCGGCTTCACCTTCGGCGTGCCGTCCTCGTTCTTGTGCTTGCCCGCTTCGGCCACGAACTTGAACACCCCGAACATGTTCCCATGGTCCGTGATGGCGAGCGCGGGCTGCCCATCAGCAGCGGCCTTCTTGTACAGGGAGGGAATGGCGGCAGCGCCGTCGAGCAGGCTGAATTGGGTGTGGACGTGGAGGTGGGAGAACTTCATCGAAAGATGGCGAGCGGGGCACGAAGTTATCCCTGAGGCGAGGGTGAGGAGGGATCAGTTTTCCACAGGGCTGATCACTTACTGTCGCATCACGACCAGCTTGCCAACAGCGTGCGTTTCATTGTTCCTGGCCGACACTTGGTAAAATCCTGCACTCCATCCGGCGAGTTCGATCACGACCGATGACTCGGCAGACTGTGAATGATACACGACCCTGCCCTCGGCATCGGTCACTTGAAGGATCCAGAGACCGCGGCCATCTGGTAGGGTGATGTGAGCGGTGACACTGGCCGGGATCGGGACGATCTTCAGTCCGAGCACATCATGGTTTTCTGTGATGCCTACGGCTGCACAAGGACAGGTCCATGGCTCTCTGCCGAACATGCTGGTCTGCGCACTGAAAATGAGTTGATCTTCATACTCAAGAAAATCACCCGGATGGCTTGCCAAGGGGCCGGTATTGATATCCTGCACCATGTAGGTGCCCGTTTGCGTGCCGTTGCTGTACCAAAGCTCCCAGTCGTGGATCCCGTCATTGCCGTCAAAGACAACTCCGCCGCAGGCAGGTGAGAGACTGCCCATTCCAGCGAGGTCGTCAGTGACCAGGTATGTATCTGTGCCATTGGTGATGTACAAGCCGAGCGGTGGCACTATGGTCCCATCGGCACCCGCGAAGAAAAGCCAGTCATTCACCACGATCGGGTTGTGCTGCGCAATGGTCCCGTCTTCCGGACCTGGGTAAAGGTCCAGGACGAGGTTCGTTCCTTGCTCCGTGCCATCAGACAACCAGAGTTCGCGACCATGTGCATCCGTGAACGCGCTGAAGATGATGCCATCCCCTAGAACGCGCATATCCGCTATCCACGAGCTGGCCGAGTCCAGGCGGATGTCCTTGACCATCCAAGTGCCTTGCTCTGTGCCGTCCGTCCGCCAGAGTTCGCTTCCGTGGATCGTATCAACAGCGGAGAAATATGCGACCCCATTGATCTCGTAGAAGGCTCTCATTGCAGGAGGCGGTCCGCTGGGGTCGATATCCTTGACCATTACTGTGCCCACTTCCGTGCCATCACTTCGCCATAGGGCCCAGCCGTTCGTATCGGCCTCGGCCCAGAATAGCAACTGCCCGTTCAGCACGATCATTTGGCGGATGTCACTGCTCGCGCTGCCTGGGGAAATGTCCTTGACCATTACAGTACCCACCTCCGTTCCATCTGTGCGCCAGAGTTCCTGCCCAGAGACCAGGTCATCCGTGCGGAAGTACACAAAGCTGCCGAGTCCGGTCATGAGGCCGGGATAGAGCCCGTTGTTCACGGTATCGAGATCGACGTCTTTGATCATAACGGTCCCGACCTCGGTGCCGTCGCTCTTCCAGAGTTCGTGGCCATGCACGCCATCGTCCGCTGTGAAGTAGAGAGTTCCATCGATGACCGTAAATCGGTTCAAGGAGGACTGATCCGGGCCGGGCCGGATGTCCTTGACGAGTTGTGTGCCGCCAGGCGTGCCATCGGTCCGCCATAATTCCATCCCAGTTGCTGGCGTATGGGCAGCGAAAAGGACCAGGTCGTTCAGATCGCTGAAACTCGAGGGCCACGAATCCGGGTAGCCCGGGTTCACGTCCGAGATCACTTGCGCAGCTTGAGAGATCACCCTGAATGGTAGCAGAAAGATCATTGCTGCCAGGATCGACCGTGTGCTAATGAGCATTGTTAAGGGCATGAGGTGAAGACCGTTCTCAAGACCGCCAGGTAAATATCCGAACCATGGATCATTGGTCAAAAGCGCGAGTGCGGTCATCCAATGAAATGCACGTGTTGGGCGAGTACTGGTCGGAAGAGAACTCTCCCCCCCGCTGGCGCGGATCAGCGATCAGTCCCCATCAACACGCCAGCATCGCCCATGGTATCACGATTTGTAATACCATCCCCTCACCCCTCTGCGCGATAGCCCACTACGGCTCCTTCGCAAGCTTTTTCTCGAGCAACGGCAGCTCCTTCTTGTAGGCTTCCGCATCCCAGGTGAATCCCCATCTGCTCACATAGTCCGCGATCGGTTCGAGGCCCACTTCCTTGCGGCGCTCGTCCACATGATCGGGATCCTCCAGCGGACTCACATAGAACGTATCGGTCTCCTTGTCGCGTCCGATCTGGCTGCCGTAGATCTGGCGCCGCCCTTGTTCCAATGCGACGCGATCTTCCAATAGCGCAAGGCTGGAGGCGGTCGCGTTGCCTTTCTTCACCGCATCGCGCATCATCGGCAAGTATTTCTCTTGCACCGTGATGTCGGCGTGCTGGACCACGAGAAAGAGCGCTTGGTTGCCGCGCTGACCCACGATGTCGGCACCCAGCCAACCGCGCTCATCCAGGATCTTGCTCACGACGATCACATTGCTGCTGTCCTTCTCACTGATCGTGCGCCACAGCGCCTTTATTTCCTGCGAGTCGCGACCGTGCTGTTGTTCCACCTCATCGATGCGGTGGCGGTAGTGCTGGTCCTCGTTCACGATGGAATCGAGCAACGCAGCGAGCGGGCGGTCGAGGTTGACCTCTGCCTTCTCTTTGTTGGCGCGCACCAATGCGATGAGCCGTTCCCACCGCACATCGGGATGCAGGGTGTCGAGGTCAGTATCTGTGGTGATGTGTGGGAGGTTGGTGTAGTTCACCTTCTCCGCCAACCGGAAGAGTTGGAAGAACGCCGAGTCAGGAACACCGGCCAGCGCCCAGGAACACGCGGCGTTGTATCGATCCCTTGCTTCGCCCTTCCAGCCCAGCACCTCGAAGGCCGCGGAGTAACGTTCGGCCGAAGCACGGTAGGCCTTCTTCTCATAGTGCGCGTAGGCGTCCTTCACCAAGGCGTTGTAACGCGCGTCGTCCTGGCAGAGGGCGATCGTGCGCAAGGAGACCAGGAGGATGAGCAGCTTGGTTCGCATCACCGAGGAAAGTTAGTCGCTCATTGCGAGTGATCTTTTGCACATCGAACCGCCTGTCACGGAACAGCGATCGCCCTGCAGGCGGGGTCCATGAAGGCCTTGCTTCGTGAGCTATAACGTCATGCCGCCGCAAACCCCATCGGATCCGCTCACCGCATCACCCCATCATAGAACTTCCGCACGTCCATGGTGAGCTTTTCCAGTTCCGCTTTGATCGCGTACATCATGTGGCCGCCCTGATAGTAGCTCATGGTTATGTTGTCGCGGAATTCCTCGTGGAGGAACATGTGGTCCACGGTGTATTCGGTCGCGAAGTAGGGCGTGGCGAGGTCGTAGTAGCCGTTGCAGATGAGGACACGTAGGCGCGGGTTCTTGTGGATGGCCATGCGCAGCGTCTCGGCATTGTTGAGGAAGCGGTTCTGGTCCGCGGCGTAGCTCCACGGATGCACCTTGCCCGTGAGGATCTCGTACACCTTGTCGCTGTTCTTGTAGTTCAGGGTAGTGCGCAGATGGTCGTTGATGGCCACGGTGTATGGGCCGAAGACGGTGAGGTTGTAGCTGGGATCGAAATCGTAGCCCTGGCCACCGTCGGTGCGGTCGATGCCTTTGATGGTGCCATCGAAGCGTCCGATCGTCCGGCTGTCGCTTCGCAGCAATTCCTTGGTGAAGATCCCCGTGCCGATGCGGTAGTTGTTCCGCGCGATGACCCCTTTATCGATCCCCATGTAGGCGCTCAAGCGAAGTGCCATGGCATCGCGCTCCTCCTTGGTGGTACGGTCGCCCTTCGTCAAGAAGAGCGTGTATTCGTTCAGTGCGAAGCGCTCTACTTCGTCCAGCAGCGCGGTCTGTGTGGGGTAGCGGACTTTGTCGAGCTTGCCGTGGTAGTGCGCCGCAGCGGCGAAGCTGGGTAGGATGAGGGAATAGGGCAGGTCGTTGCCTTCGTTGCCCCAAAGGGTTTGGAAGTTCATGACGGCGGAGACCAGCACGATGCCGTTGAGGTACATGCCGTGGCGATCCTGCAAGTAGCCGGAGAGCCCAGCGGCCCGCGTGGTGCCATAGCTCTCGCCGGCCAGGAACTTCGGGGAGGACCAACGCCCATTCTCTGAGATGTACTTGTGGATGAAGTCGCCAACGCTCTGGAGGTCCTCCGAATAACCGGTGAACTCCTTCTTGTCCACGTCCTCGGCCGGACGGCTATAGCCGGTCTCGATCGGATCGATGAACACCAGGTCCGTGCGATCCAGCCACGAGAAGGTGTTGTCCACGATGGTGTAGGGTGGTCCTTTGCTAGTGCCGTCATCTTCCATCACCACGCGCTTCGGTCCCAGCGCACCCATGTGCAACCACACCGAACTGGACCCCGGTCCTCCGTTGAAAGCGAAAGTGATCGGACGCTTGGCCGGATCGCTCACCTGGTCGCGCGTGTACGCGATGTAGAAGTTGTGCGATCGCTTCACGCCTTTTTCATCCAGCAGGACCAAGTGGCCAACGGTGGCTGTGTAGGCGATGCGGTCGCCATTGATGATGATGCTGTGCTTGGTGACGCTCGTCTCCGGATATGCGTAGACCACCTTGCTTTCCGGCTTCGGTTTCTCCTTCTCTTTCTCCTTCTCCTGGGCGCAAGCGAGGGAAGGGATGCCCAGGATGGCCAATGCTGTCAGGACGTGCTGAATGGTGCGCATGCAGGCAATGCTAGGTATTGGATCATCGGTACACAAACGGAACAGGCCGGACCGGTTGAAGATCCATGACCGACGTTCTGAGGCAGCTTGTGCTTCCAGCGACCGGGCTGGTGGATCCATGGAACTCCGGCGGAGCGCTGCCCTTACTGCGCATCTTCACACCGCTCCGCCCCCTCGCTGGCGGGTTCTATGATCCGTGACCTCAAGACTATGGTATCACGATCTGTGATACCATCCCGAAGCCGGGCCCAGCAAGACGTTCGGAGCACAAAGGCACACTTCTGAACACGCCCTTGGTATCACGGATCGTGATACCATCCCGGCAGCTACCTTGGGGCCATGCCCAGGTCGTCCAGCAAGGCGGTCAGCAAGGCCGTGCAGCCAGTTGCGAGCGAGCGCATCATGCGCCGCATAGTGACCCTGCGCGGCGAACGGGTGCTGCTGGACGTACACCTGGCCGAGTTGTACGAGGTGGAGACACGCACGCTCAAACAGGCCGTGCGTCGCAACCGGGTGCGCTTTCCGGAGGACTTCATGTACGAACTGACCAAGGACGAGGCGGCCTTAATGGTATCACAGGGTGTGATACCATCGCTGCGGAGCCTCGGTGGAACTACGCCGTTCGCGTTCACCGAGGCGGGCGTGGCCATGCTGAGCAGTGTGCTGAACAGCCGGAAAGCGATGGCGATGAATGTGGCTATCATGCGGACCTTCACCGCATTGAGGCGATTGGCCCGAAACTACTCCTCGCTCATGTCTAAGCTGAAAGCCATGGAGGCGAAGTACGACCAGCGCTTCGATGAGGTGTATGAACTCTTCCACGCGTTGCTCGGCCCTGCCAAGCCACGCCGCAAACGGATCGGGTTCAAGCCGGACGAGGTGCGTTGACACCCGCCACCAAGGATTTTAACAGCCCGCGCCAAGGCTAAGGCACATACCATGGAACCCCGCCCACCTCTTCCACCCTTCACCGAAGCCACAGCCCGCGAGAAGATCCAAATGGCCGAGGACGCCTGGAACAGCAAGGATCCCGAGCGCGTGGCCAAGGCCTATTCCGAGGATAGCGAGTGGCGGAACCGCTCGGAGTTCATCACCGGGCGCGAGGAGATCATCACCTTCCTGAAGCGTAAGTGGGCGAAGGAACTGGACTACAAGCTGAGGAAGGACTACTGGGCCCACGGTGACGACCGTATCGCCGTGCGGTTCGAGTACGAATGGCACGACGAGCAAGGCAACTGGTTCCGCAGCTATGGCAACGAGAACTGGGAGTTCGATGCGAACGGCCTAATGCGGAAGCGCTACGCGAGCATCAACGATGTGCCGATCCGGGAAGAGGAGCGGAGGATCTGAATAGGATCAGGCTTCCTGCCCGATCCGCACCAGTTCGTTCACCGTCCGCCAATTGCGCGTGGTGGCCCGCACCTTCAGCTTGCTTTCGAACCAGTTGTTGTTGAGCTTGCTGTTGCCGTACCCGTCCGGGCAGTGGACGTAGACCTCTCGGCCGTGGAGCGCGAAGCTGTCGTTGCCGAAGGTGGTCCCGGTGATCTTCTCCGCTTCTGCTTGCTTCGGCGCTTCAGCCAGGAAGGTCACATGTAGCTTGTCCAGTTCGATGCCTTTGTGTTTGAGGTAGGGGTTTGCCTTGGTCACTGCTCTCAGCTCTTCCAGCGATCGCACAAGTACCGGTACCTCGTAGTCGTACTTCTTCTTGATCTCGGCTTCCACCTTACGGGCGAAAGCCCGGTCGACTTTGCCGCCCTCGAAGACCACGTTGCCGCTTTGGATGTAGGTGCGGACGTTGCCGCACTCCAGACCTTCGAAGAGTTCCTTCAGTTCTTTCATCGGCAGCGGGCGTGCGCCGCTCACATTGATGCCGCGTAGGATGGCGATGTAGGTGCGCATGTGTCTCCTCCCGACTTGTCGGGGGTGATCGCTCAAAGGAAAGCAGGGTGGCTCATCGTCCGAAACTCTACTTTCGACCATGCCCATCTTCGAGGTGCATCCTGATATCGCCCAGGCGTGGACCCTCGCGACCGATTTCTACACGAACCCGCAACACTTCGAGGCCGCGAAGGAGAGGATCTTCGCCCGGAGTTGGCAATACGTCGGCCATGTGGATGAGCTGACGGAAGACAGTTCGGCGCGGCCGCTCACCTTGTTGGAGAACTATCTCGACGAACCACTGGTGCTGGTGCGGGATAGTGAGGCGCGCATCCGATGCCTTTCCAATGTGTGTACGCACCGGGGGAACATCCTGGTGAACGGGCCCTGCCGCGTGGACAAGTTGCGCTGCCGCTACCACGGTCGGCAGTTCCACCTGGATGGCCGTTTCGCGAGCATGCCCGAATTCTCCGGCGTAAAGGACTTTCCCAGCGTATCGGACGATCTGCGTGAACTGCCTTTGCATCAGTGGGGCAAGTTGCTCTTCGCCGGTCTGGAGCAAGCTCCTGCCGATGCCTTCCCGCCCATGGAGCAGCGCATGCAGTGGTCGCCGATGGATCAGCTCGTGTTCCGCCCCGATCTTTCCACAGATCACGTTGTACACGCCAACTGGGCGCTGTACGTGGAGAACTACCTCGAAGGCTTCCACATTCCCTTCGTACACCCTGCGCTGAACGCCGTGCTCGACTTCAGCGACTATACCACGGAGCTCTATTCACGATCCAGCCTTCAACTGGGCATCGCGAAGAAGGACGAACTCTGCTTCGATGTTCCGCCCGGTCATCCGGACCACGGCAAGAAGGTGGCCGCGTACTATTGGTGGGTCTTCCCGAACCTGATGTTCAACTTCTATCCCTGGGGACTTTCCTTGAACATTGTTCAGCCACAAGGCGTGAGCCTTACCAAGGTGTCATTCCTCGCGTTCGTATACGATGCGAGCAAGTTGGGCCAGGGAGCGGGCGCTGGTCTGGTGCAGGTGGAACGGGAGGATGAGGAAGTGGTGGAAGCCGTACAACGCGGGATCCGTTCGCGCCACTATGCGCACGGTCGCTATTCGGTGCTGCGGGAAAAGGGTACCCACCATTTCCACCGGCTCATCGCCGCGGCCATGGGCTGAACCGCTATGCGCGGCAAGTAGGCTCGTGCCGCACGGGGAAGTTCACCGAGTTCGCGATGAAGCACCATGTATTGGCCAGGGCATGGAGTTCGTTGGCCTTCGCGATCATGCTCTCATCGCGCACGGTCACTTCGGGATGCAATGTCACTTCAATGAAACGGCCACTTCCAACCTCGAAGGTCTCCATGCGGCCGGTGGCGTTGTCGGTATAGCCTGTCACCACCACACCATGCATCACGCAAGCATGGAGATAGCTCATCATGTGGCAGGCGCTCAGGGCCGCAACAAGAAGTTCCTCCGGGTTGTGGCGCGAAGCGTCACCACGAAAGGCCGGATCGGCGGATCCGAAGAGATCCACCTTGTTGGCGATGCGGATGATGTGGTCGCGCTTGTAGTTCCGATAGCCGTCGGTGCCCGTCCCTAGGTTGCCGGTCCATTCCATCGTCAGGGCATACTGATGCTGCTTCGCCATGGGGCGAAGTTGCGGCACGCACGGATACCTTCACGCCATGTCCGTGATCACCCGCTTCTACACCGCCTTTTCCCAACGTGACTGGGCCACCATGGGCGCCTGTTACCACCACCAGGCCCGCTTCAGTGATCCGGCCTTTCCCGACTTGGACGCGGCAGGCGTCCGTGCGATGTGGAAGATGCTCGTGACCGCTGGCAAGGACCTGCGCATCACCTTCACCGTGCTGGAAGAGCACGAAGCAGGTGGAAGGGCGCATTGGGATGCCTACTACACCTTCAGCAAAACCGGACGGAAGGTGCACAACAGCATCACCGCCACGTTCACCTTCAAAGACGGATCGATCCTTAGGCACCAGGATCACTTCGACTTCTGGCGCTGGAGCCGCCAGGCGCTGGGGATCTCCGGACTTCTGCTCGGTTGGACGCCGATGCTCCGGAAGAAGGTGCAGGGGATCGCTGCGGGGTCGCTACGATCGTTCCGCGCCAAAGAGGGCGCTTGAACGCTTTGGGCTAGTACTTCACGAATCGAACAGGCGCCACGGATCCATCCACTTGCAGCAGGTAGGTTCCTGGCTGAAGGGTCGCGATATCGATGGCGGAGGCGAAGGCTTGCAGGCGAATGATCCGCCCCTGTGCATCGCGGATCGTGATCGAAGTTCCAAGTCGTGCTTCGCCGCGTAGGGTAATGCGGTCTTCCGCAGGGTTCGGGTGAACGGACCATGTGTTCTCATTGCGGAGCTCGGCAAGTCCCACATCCGGCGCTATGGTCCACCCGATGTCCGCCAGTATCCCGATGCAGATCGGTCCCGGCCAATGGTTCGCATCACCCGGCGAGCTGAACGGTGTCATCAGTTCGTTCGGGTTGCTATTGGGGTAGGTGCTCTCGTTCAAGTGTACACAACTGCTGCCCAGTGCGAAGGTTCCGGGTGAGTAAATACGGATAGCTGCTCCGCCGCTCGCCAGCAGTCCCTGCGGCCCGTTCCACTTGAGCTGGTTACAAGTGAAGAAGGATCCCAGCGGAAAGGAGGGATTGGGAACGTCCACCAGCATCTCCAACGTGGGCGCTTGCAGGAACCGATCGAAAATGCCCGGCAGCGTATCCAATTGCGGCCAGGGGAAGCTTGTGGTGAGCGGAGCGAAGTCGGACATCTGCAACAAACCGAACGAGCCCTGGTCGGCATCGTCCTTCTTCGCGAGCCCCACGAAGCCGAGGCCATGCCCGAGTTCGTGCAGTGCCACGCTCACCAGGTCGTACTGCCCGCCGCCCGTGTTGCCGTCCACGCCCGTGTACCAATCGATGTTCAGCCCGTTGTTCAGGAAAACATCGATGTCGTTCTCGCCCGGGTTCTGCTCCGATCCCGTGATCGCATTGGCGAGCGCCGTGGGGTACCAGGCTGCGGCCACTGGAGCGCCGACGAAGTCCTTGCGGCCGTTCGGGAAGGTGATACCCAATGTGCCCGCACCGAGCGGGAACCAGGCCACACGCACTTTGATGGGCACATCCGAAACGAGGATCCCCGCCCAGATATCCGCCGCGTGCTCCACGGCGGCATTGGCCTGTGCGTCGGGTGCCGTGCCGATGAAGGTGATGTCGAACGTGGCGGCTTTCGTCCCGGTTCCCCACAGGACGATCATCAGCACGAGGGCACAAAGGAGCGATCGGAGCATAGCGAAAGATAGGCCGACGGGGCGGGGCCTATGTCTGTGAACCCGGCTCTACGTTGATCAGATCTTCACGAAGCGCACGGAAGCCGTGCCACCATCCCGATAGGAGGCCCGGAGCAAATAGGGCCCTGCTGGCACCGTACTGATGTCCACGGAGGACCCGGCCCTTCCTGTCGGCGTCGGCACGATGAGCACGACCTGTCCGCGCGCATCCAGAACTTCCAGATGCACTGGATCCGATGTTCCGCCCAAGTTTTCAATGCTCAAGAGATCCTGCGCCGGGTTCGGATGGACGCGCAGCTCGATCGCGCTAGCGGCGGATGGTGCGTTGATCCCCGTGTTGAGGCATCCAGGTGCGCAGAAGCTTGACAGCATCCGCACATACGCCGCCTGCGTGTAGATACCGATCTCGGTCACCGTCCAGGAATTGATGGGCCAGTTGGTGTTGAAGTCCTTCCAGGATTTCTGCGCGGGCTGGTTCTTGGGCGGTTCTATGCTTTCAGCGATGCACAGTGCAT
>JAGNSU010000152.1 GCA_017987895.1 Flavobacteriales bacterium
ACAGCGTGCGCAATTGGATCATGTTCACAAGACGGACGGCCCCGGCAAAGGTGGCCGCGCTGCCCCCGGCAAGCGCGTGCGTCATAGGAGCAACACGAGAAAGATCAGGCCCATGACCGCCGAAGGTAGAAAGGCCACCAGCGCCGCTTGACGGGAGCGGTCCTTGGCCATGAGCACGATGCCCACGACCACGCACACCAGGGAAAGCAAGCACAGGCCGCCGGCCCACACCTGCATATTGCGCAACTGCTCCGCGCTGGAGTTCGGCATTCCGGCCAGGGTGAAGACCAGCATCAGCAGTGTGGTGCATGCAGTGCACAACATTGCGGCGATGGGGAGCAGGTTCTTCATGAACGCAAGTTGATGGATACTGTCCACACTGGTAGAAGTGTTCGGCACGATGGGCCGATCGAAAACTGGCGGCGTGTACCCGTTCGGCAACCCTACCTTTCAAGGGTCGTCTTTGGGGCGAACCCACCACATGACCACTGCCTATCGTTCCCTGCTTCTCACCGGTGTGTTGAGCATCGCTGGCACCAGCGCTGCGCAAACCGTATTCATTCCGGACACCAATTTCCGGGATGTGCTTTATGCCTATCGGCCTAACTACATCGACACGCTGACCGGTCTGTTGGACACCGTAGCATGGAACGCGGATCCACCCTTGCAGTTGGGGTTGCAACTGACTTCCTGGCCAGCGGATAGCATCGACCTCACGGGCTTGAACACGATCCGCGCAGAGTACTTCAATATCTCCGGCGGTGGTGGTGCCCCTGCCAACATCACGGTCTTTCCCGGCGTGCCGATCGGGGTACAGAACTTTTCCATCGATTATGCGGACGTGAGCGATGTACCGGGCATGGACACTCTGCCGGGCATGGACGAGTTCCGATGCTTCGGTTGTGGGCTCACCGAGTTGCCGACGTTCACGGGTCCGCTGCGTTGGTTGAACATGAACCAGGTGGACCTGAGCCAGGCCGCATTCCTCTGGCCACCCGGACTACAGAGCCTCTGGCTCTTCGATTCCCAGGTGGACAGCCTGCCGCCGTTGCCGCCTGCCCTTATCGACCTGCGCCTTCCACAGAACGCGCTCACCGAGTTGCCACCGCTTCCGGCCGGCATCCATACGCTTTGGCTTTCCGTGAACCAGCTGGACACGTTGCCGCCGCTACCGCCGGGCCTAAGTCTTTTGGGACTTACACAGAATCCCATCGTGCAACTGCCGCCGTTGCCGGCGACGCTGGAAGACCTGCACATCAGCTATACGCTGGTGAGCGAATTGGCGCCACTTCCGCCCGGGCTCCGTATGCTCAACTGCATGAACGTATCGGCTTTGACCTGCCTGCCCGCCTTGCCGAACACGTTGTACGGTCTATACGTCCAAGGCACGGCTGTCGCTTGCATCCCGAACTATCCCGCGTCCCTCGACTCCACTTCGCTGGCGAACGCACCTGCGCTGTGCGACCTGGGCACATCCCCGTGCCCCATCGTGGACCCGATGGTGAGCGGTATGGTGTTCAACGATCTGGACGGCAATGGCATTAAAGATGTCGGCGAGCCAACGCTGGCAGGTGCCGTTGTGCAAGTGCAGCCCGGCAACCACCTTTCGGCCAGTGCACCGGATGGCCGGTTCAATGTGCCCGCAGCGATCGGTTCGTTCACGGTAGATGGTGTCCCGCTGATGTACCATGTGGTGACCACAGCGGCGCAGCCGGTCACGTTCACTGGCTTACAACAAGTGGATTCGCTACACCACATCGGACAGCAGGCGATACCGGGCATCTACGACCTGGTGATCGATCTGGTGCTTCTGCCTGCCCGCCCCGGCTTCACGAACGATGGATGGATCACTGTCCATAATGTGGGCACGGAACCCACCACGGCGGAGGTCCAGTTCTTCTTGGATGCGGACCAGGTCTGGGTGATGAGCGCACCGGTGGCTACCACCCAGAGCGGCAACGGCGCGAGTTGGAGCACGCCGGTCATTCCTGTGGGCGCGTCGTGGTCAACGATGGTCGTGTTGTACACCAATACCACGGTCCCCATCGGCACGGAGCTTCTGCAGAGCGCGACTGCCACGGGCATTCAAGCGGATACGACCGCTGCGAACAATTCGGTGACGATCCCCTCGGTGGTGGTGGGCAGCTATGACCCCAATGCTAAGCACGTGGAGCCGACCCTGCTCACCGCTGCGGAAGTGGCCGCTGGCACACCGGTCACCTACACCATACAATTCCAGAACACCGGCACCTTCCCGGCCGCGCGCGTGGTGGTGAGCGATACACTGAGCGAAGACCTGCAGTGGAATAGTTTCCAGTTCATCACCAGCAGCCATGCCTGCACCTGGTTCGTGCAGGAAGGGGTGGCGTGGTTCACCTTCGACCCGATCGTGTTGCCCGACAGCATCAGCGATGAGCTGAACAGTCATGGCTTCGTAAAGTTCAGCATCGTTCCCGCCAGCGATCTATTGCCAGGCGAAAGCGTGGCGAACGTCGCCAACATATACTTCGACTTCAACGTGCCTGTGATCACCGAGGCGGCCGTCTTCGCCGTGGAGGTGAGCACTGCCATCGAGGATCCCGCCGATGACGAACTCCGTACCTATCCCAACCCGGTGGACGGAATGATCATGTTGTCGATCGCTGGCGCCGACAATGGGCTGGTGGAGATCGTGGATGCTACCGGTCGCGTAGTGCGAACGCAAGGGTTCATAGGGTCCAGCACAGAGGTCGACATGCGATCGCTTTCGCCGGGTACGTTCCATGTGCGCGTGCATGCGGATGGAAAGATCTTGATGCGCTCGGTGGTGAAGCGGTAGTCGAGGACCCGATCCACGCTCTCGGTTGGACCGTGCTCGCGGAGCGCATGTGGGCGATCAGTACGGCCAGGGAATACCTACACGTGTCGTGTCGCCGTTCGCAGCGGGTACATCGGCGCAAGCGACCATGGTGCCACCGGGGCACATGTTCCAGTGTATGGGGATGTCGGCAAGGTCACGATCGAAGGCAATGGGGCTTTCCAAGGCGACGGACCGAACAGCGACATAGAGCGCACAGCTCCGTTGAACGAGATCGAACTCCAAAGCTTCTTTCGCCGAAGCGGCCATGCGCGCGCCTAGGCCCGATGGATGTTCTTGTGGCCGCGTGTCCACGGCGACCTCCGCATCCGGATCGTACATCCAAGCGAAGCATGCCGCGATGAGGACCAGAACAAAGAGGCTTGCGAGGCGCATGATCCCAGGTTGAGAAGCGTGAAGATCGAACGGAGGATCTCGTTCTTCCCGGTACGTAGGATTCTTTAACGTTCGATCGGCCAGGTCGACCCGCTCATTCTCGCGAGCCGCATACGCGTGCGCACGGCGCGTATAGTCGTTAGGCTGTCCATGAACCCCTTGTGCTCATCGCAATACCCGAAGCCATGGAAAGCTGAAGGATCCCGGCTCGCGGTGCCCGTGAGCACGGTGCCTCACACAGCGACGGTGTGTGCTCCCGTATTTTGGCGCCCATGCCACCCGCGCCGCCGTACCGCTCCCTTCAATTGGAGGGCGTTGCCGTATTGCCGCACTGGGCCCAGGTGTTGATCGCGGCACGCATCACACAGCGGGTGGCCCTGGCCACCGACGAACTACAGGGCGAGGAACGGCAGAATGTGCTGGCCGCTTGCGAGGAGTTGTCGGTCGCTGCGGTGCATGGCGTATTTCCGCGAGCGCGTTTCGATGCGATCCGGAGCATGAGCGAACGCATCAGGGAAGTGCCCGGTGCCGCCTTCGTGGGCAGGGCGCTTCATTACACGGCGGATGCCGCCTTCGGGGCCGATCGGGCGCAGGACTTTACGGGCTTCGAGCCCTCTTGCATCGAAGCCGTACGAAAGGCCATCGATACCCTTCTTGCGGAGAAGCGCTTCGGTCCGTTCCAGGTGCGCATCGCCGTAGCTGCGGATGCCGATCTACTCGCCTTCGCCTGTGGTGAGGTCAGTACGGGTATCGATGAAGGCTTGGGAGCACATGTGATGGGACGGATGCTGCCCATCCATCCGCTCACACCGTTCCCACCGTCCACCACACCTACGGAAGCGGACTTCCGCTGACCGCCGCGACGTCTTCATAAGCGTTTCGCCATGACCCCGAACTTTCCGCTGGTGCGGTTAGGTGCCGCAGGCACCGCGAACTTCGGGCTGCTCGCGCTTGCGGAGCTGATTGGTATCCGTGCGCTGAGCAGCGGCGGACCGCACGACGAGTACTTTTGAGCCTCCACAACACCAACCCGAACAATGCCCATCACCCGCAAAGCGACCGCCACATGGAAAGGCACTGGCAAGGAAGGATCCGGATCCATCACCACTACGAGCGGAGTATTGGAGGATACCCCATACACGCATCATGCGCGTTTCGTAAGTGAGGACGGCAAGGCGGGCACCAACCCGGAGGAACTCGTTGCGGCGGCGCATGCCAGTTGCTTCACCATGAAGATGAGCTTCGTGCTCAATGCGGCTGGCTACACACCGGACAAATTGGGATCTACCGCCACGGTGAAGATGGACAAGGTCGGAGGTGGCATGGGTGTCGTAGGCATCCATCTCGAGCTGACAGGGACGGTGCCTGGAATAAGTGCGGAGCAGTTCCAGACGTGCGCGGAGGATGCGAAGACGAATTGTCCTATGAGCCAATTGCTCAGGTCAGTGCCCATCACGCTCAGCGCCGAGCTGGTGTAAGGCACGCGCACGGGGCATAGCCGTCCAATGCGATGAAAGAGCTGAAGGAGTTCTGGAAGCAGTATTCGCCCTACTTCACGGACATCTGGCAGTACCTGGTGATCATCCTGGTGTTCATCATCGGGGCGATCATCTTCCTGTAGATGTCTTCGCTTGGCAATGCCAAGGAGGGATCCAACGGATCCATGGGACGCTCCCGCCTCTTGCGCCTCACAGCGAAGGCGCTCGGGCCCGCTCTCATCGGCTGGGTCCTCCTCATGCAGTCGGGCTGTTTCACCATGCGCACGGCCGATGGGAAATGGGCACGTGAACTGGCGAAGAAAGGACAGCACCATGCTCCGTTGTTCATCGATGCGAGGAGCAGCACGGGCCGCATGGTGCATGCCGTGGGCATCAGCGTTGCGGACAGCTTACCCGTGGTCGTGGGCTTGCATGGTTCGCCCGGTTCAGCGGATGCCTTCATGGACTACCTCGCGGATACGATGTTCACCGCCCAGGTGCGCTTTTTAGCGGTGGATAGGCCCGGCTTCGGGTACACGGAATTCGGCCATCCGGAAACATCCCTCACGGCGCAGGCCTTGGATCTGAAAGCGGCACTGGAGCGCTTCGCACCCGGCACGCCCGCCGTGCTCGTAGGTCACTCGCTCGGTGGGCCGCTCATTGTCCGCTTCGCGATCGATCATCCCGATCTCGTGCAAGGTCTGGTGATCGTGTCCGGCTCCGTGGATCCTGACCTGGAGCCCCATCCCTGGTGGCAAAAGCCGATCGACCAATGGCCACTGCGTTGGCTGGTACCCCGCAGCATGTGGAGCAGCAACCATGAGATCATCGCGTTGGAAGAAGAGCTTCGGCGCATGGCCCCGCAGTGGTCCGCGATACGATGCCCGGTGCGGATCGTACATGCGGTTGACGATCGTCTGGTGCCCTTCGCCAACGCGGCCTATAGTCGCAAGATGCTGGTCGCAGCGTGCGAGGTTCGCCTCGACTCTCTTGGCAGTGGTGACCACTTCATACTCTGGAACCGCCGCGAAGTGATCACCAGCGCTGTTCTGGATCTGGTTCGGCACTGAGCTTCGCGCCCCCCTTCGGCGAAAGCGAACCGGTCGTGCCCAAGGGGTAGGGAACCATTCCCCCGCACAGTAGCTTTACTACGGAATGGACGACTTGCGCCACGAAACAGCTTTAGCCAAGATCGAGCGAATGGATGCGCACCGTGTGGAGGTGCGGTTCAAACCTGCGGTGCGCGTGGATGCGAAGGGCATCGCCGAGATCATGGGCCTGCGCAAGGCGCTTTGCGGAATGGACCGCGTCGCAATCCTGGTGGTGATCCCCAGCGATGTGGAACTGGATATGGGGTTGATGAACCTGGACCATTACCGCGCTAACGACAGCGCGGACCAATTGACCGCCGTTGCCGTAGTTGCCGAAGGCAGCATGGGGGAAATGATGGTACGCCTCTACTATGCCTACTTCCCGCCCACTTTCCAATGCCAGATGTTCAGCCTCGAGAGCGAGGCCGCGCTTTGGTTGCGGCAGCAAGTGAATACGAAGGCCTGAACGCCCTTAGAGGCGAACCTCTACCTATTCGAGCTCTCTTTTCAAAGGCGCTTGGTGCTTCCCGGACCACCTGATGATCAGTGGCACAAGCACCGCGGTGGGCAGCAGCCATGCCACGATCCCCGGGACCCCGGTATTGTTCACGTTCACGACAAGGAAAGCGGTCATCGCGGCGATATAGCCTCCCAGCATACGTTGCAAATGCACCAAGAGCCAGGTGTTGGCATACTTCGCCTGGCCCCGGTAGTTGTTGAAGTCACCCTTCACCATGAGCGATCCGATGGTGCCGAAGACGAGCAGCACCACACCGAACGACGCGCCCCGCCATAGAAGCAGCGCGCCGTAGACCAAGAACGCCAACCCGAAAAAGAGCATGCCGATGGAAAGGGCGAGATCGATCGGCCCAGGCTTTTGGCCCTTTGCCAGACCTTTCAAGGAGAGGTAGCGTTGTGCTGTGCCCACCAGGTAGATGGTGAAGACACCAACGGTGAAGAGGAAGGTATTGGGGCGCAACACCGAGAGTATAAGGGCAGAAGCGCCGACCACCATCATGCTGTAGAAGAAGATGCGGCCCACGCGCTGGTGCAGAGGATCCCCCTTCTTGCGAAGGAAATTCACTGTGCCGGCTAGGAGCCCGGTTGTGCCCGCCGCGATATGGAGCGGGAGAAAGAGGTCGAAGAGGTCCATCGCTACCCGCCCGTAGGCCGGGCAAAGTAGCACGGGGAAGAGGATCTAGCGGGCGAGTTGCTCGGCGCGCTCGCGCTCCACTAGTTGGGCCAAAGGGGCGGTAGGATCCACGAAGGGAGCTACCATGCGACGGCCCTGGTTGGCGCGGGTCGCTTTGGCGGTCTTCTCCGCCTTGCTGCCTTTGGCTACCGGGGCAGCGAATGTCTTGGAGGTCAGGGTGGTGAGGGCGATCAGGACGATCAAGGAGCGGAGGGC
>JAGNSU010000153.1 GCA_017987895.1 Flavobacteriales bacterium
GCCGGATCATAGTTACCACCGACGACAGGGCTTGGGCCGCCCCATGCACCACCGGCTTGTGGCGTGCCGCCTAGCTGCGCGAAGAGACTTGAAGATGCTCCGTTCGAGCACACGTCAAGCGTGCCGTCCAGACCAGCATCTGTCGCTGCGTTCTCCGTCACCGTGATCGTGGCCGTGGCGTTCGTACACGGAGCAATGCCCGTCACCGTATAGGTGTAAGCGCCAGGTGCCATCGTTGCCGGATCATAGTTACCACCGACGACAGGGCTTGGGCCGCTCCATGCACCACCGGCCTGTGGGGTGCCACCGAGCTGCGCGAACAAACTCTGCGCAGCAGCGCTGGAACAGAGATCCAGCGTGCCGTTCGTGCCAGCGTTGGTGGCAGCGTTCTCCGTCACCGTGATCGTCGCTGTTGCGTTCGTACAAGGAGCGACACCCGTCACCGTATACGTGTAGGCGCCCGGCGTCATCGTCGCCGGATCGTAGTTGCCTCCTGCCACGGGGCTCGGTCCGCTCCAGGCACCTCCAGCTTGTGGCGTGCCGCCTAGCTGCGCGAAGAGGTTGGATGATGCTCCGTTCGAGCACACGTCAAGCGCGCCGCTCGTGCCAGCGTTGGTGGCAGCGTTCTCCGTCACCGTGATCGTCGCTGTTGCGTTCACGCAAGGAGCCACACCTGTCACCGTATAGGTGTACACGCCCGGCGCCATCGTCGCCGGGTCGTAATTGTCACCTATCACGGGGCTCGGGCCGCTCCAGGCGCCACCGGCTTGTGGGGTACCACCCAACTGCGCGAGGAGATTGGATGATGCTCCATTCGAACAAACGTTCAACGCACCATTGACACCCGCATTGGGCGAAATGCCGAGGTTGACCGTCACGGTCGCCGAAGCGCTCACGCATGAGTTACCCACAGTGTAGGTATACAGGCCGCCCGCATCGGTCCCTGGCACGAACGTGCCATTATGGGACGCCCCGATCGGGTCTGTCCATACCCCGCCTGGGTCGGGGGTACCACCAAGTTGGGTGAAGAGGTCCACGTTAGCGGCCCCAGTGCATGAATTGATCACCGAGTTCACGCCCGGGTCCGGAGCCGCTCCGGCTCCGAGCGTGGTAACCACATTGATCGCGGTGGACACCACATTCTCCACCGGACAATTGCCATCGCTGGCCTGGATATAGACGTTCATCGGCGTAAGACCGATGTCGCCTGTCCAACACAAAGTGGCTATTGCGGGATTTGTGCCTGAGACCGTGAAGCTCGCGCCCGGCAGCAACTGAAGAGCGTTGCTGGAAAGGGCGAGCACCGTGAACGGATCGGCATCGCTGAAGACCACATCCACACAGAACGCTTCGGCATCGCACACCTCGATACTTCCCGTCCCGGTGATGAGCCCGGCGGTATTGTTCGATAACCCGGTCGTTGTTGGGGCCAGCCCGGTGCAGTTGATCACCACGAAGATCTGATCGCGCATCACCGAACCGATCAACACTCCGTTCACGTCGAATTCTTCCACGAGCACCGCCACCACATAGTTGCCTTGCAATGCGGGTGTGAAGGACAATTGGCCGGTCTGAGGATCGAGCGTGATACCGGGTACGGGCAGGGCACCGGTGTAGCCCGGTTGGTAGGTCACCGGTGTAGCGGCAGGTGCTGCATAGCGGGCCGTGATCAACGAGTAGACGATGGTGTTCCCGTCCGGTTCGTTCACCCCGTAGTTGTAGTTGACCGGTTGACCTTGGCACACATAAGGAATGGAGAGATCCGTAAAGACCGGCGAGTTGTTGCACGGTGCTGTAGCATTGTCCAAATTGGCTTCAACGTACATGCCGGGGGTGCCCACCAGGTTGTTCGATCCATTGCGGCAGCAGATCGCCCAGGAGATCGTCCAGTCGTTGCAAGCCGCGAGGTTCACCACGACCTGGAACTGGAAGTGATTGATCCCGGGTAGGACACCACCATTGCAAGTACTGTTGGGCAGGGAAGCGGCGCAGAGCTGCGATACCTCGTTGCCCGGAGGCACCGGCAAGGCCGAAAGCGTGAAGCTTGTGCCGCAGTCCCCCTGGAAGTTGATGCTCTGCGGAATGGGATCCACCCCGGCGCAATCCACGAACAGGTCCAGGTTCACCAGATAGGAGGTTCCCCCGAGACACTCATAAGTAATGCTCGCCCCCGCATAATGCGCCGCTTTGGCCGTGCTGTTCCAGAGGGAGAACAGCAATACCAAAGCCGTGGTGCGCACGACGGAGGAGGGCGGGAAATTGGGCGGGTGCATGCGCAGGGGCCAGCAGGTGGCCGATACGGCCCGCAAAAGTAGGCTATATCGCTCCTGAGCACCAGGCACTTGAAGGGACATAACAACCGCTTGGCATGGGATCCTGCCCGGGCAGAAGGGGTAGATCAACCTTAACACCCACGGAACCTCGCTGGGCGTGGGTGTATGTTTACTTTTGCCGCCCTTTGTTCCGCCCCACACAATCGTACCACCGGTCCATGGACCCTTCCCGTTCCCTTCGGAGCTCCGTGGGACGAGCGATGGGCGTGGTCAGTGTACTCTTCCTTAGCACCGGGCTCCATGCTCAGATCGCGGATAGCTCTGCGGTGAACGGGAACGATTCACTGGCGCTACAGGAGCGCCTTCCGATCTTCACGGTAACCACGGCCGATCTCGAATCGGAGCTGGGGTCGCAGGACATCTCCGGCATACTTCAATCCTCGCGGGATGTCTATTCCCAAGCGGCCGGTTTGAACTTCGGTCCCGCCCGTTACCGGATCCGGGGATTGGACGGAGAGAACACCTCCGTGCTTATCAATGGTATCGCGGTGAACGACCCGGAGGCGGGTTGGGCCACTTGGTCGCAATGGGGCGGGTTGAACGATGTGACCCGTTATATGGAGATCCGCACGGGCAACTCCGGTTCGCGGTTGGCGTTCGCAGGTATCGGCGGCTACTCGGGGATCAATGCGCGGGCGAGCGACCAACGCCGGGGCACCCGGGTATCCTATGCGTTGAGCAACCGGGCCTACGACCACCGCGTGATGGCCACCCATAGCACGGGCATGATGAAGAACGGCTGGTCGGTGAGCGCCTCCGGCTCCTGGCGCTATGCGACCGAAGGCTACACCGAAGGCACCACCTTCGATGCCTATGCCTACTTCCTCAGTGTGGAGAAGAAATTCAACGCTAAGCACAGCCTTGGCTTCGTTGGCTTCGGCGCGCCGGTTACGCAGGGACGACAGGGGCTCGCCGTGCAAGAGGCTTACGACCTGAGCGGGACCAACTACTACAATCCGAACTGGGGGCTCCAAGCGGGAGAGAAGCGCAATGCACGGATCAGTGTGGACCACAAACCCATGTTCCTGCTTTCGCACTACTTCACCCCGAAGGAAGGGACCGAATGGATCACCTCGCTCTATTACACCTTCGGGCGGGATGGGCAGACCAGCTTGAACTGGTACGACGCCAAAGACCCGCGCCCGGACTACTACCGTTACCTGCCCAGCTACTACGAGGATACCGACCCGGCCATGGCCGCTCAATTGGCTTCGGCCTGGGAGAACGGGAGCGCGGGACAGATCGATTGGGACCAGCTCTATTTCGCCAATGGCAAGAACCTCTACTCCGTGGTGGATGCGGACGGCACCGCAGGAAACACCGTGACCGGGAACAGGAGCAAGTACATCGTGGAGGACATGCGCAACGATCCGCGTCGGTTCGGCTTGAACTCGGTGTGGTCGAGCGCGGTGAACGAGACCTACCACCTGAGCGTGGGCCTCAGTGCGCATGACCATGTGACGCACAACTACAAGGTGATCAGCGATCTGCTCGGCGGCGACTTCTGGGTGGACGTGGACCAGTTCGCCGAGCAGGATTTCCTGGACCCGAGCGTGGCGCAGAACGACCTGAACACCACCAACCGGGTGATCACGGAGGATGAACGCTTCGGCTACGATTACGATATGCATGTACGTATGGGTCAGGCTTTCGCACAAGTGGAAGGGAGCTGGCAGCATGTGGAGGCTTATGCAGCGGGCCAGGTCGGTGTGCAATCCTTCTGGAGGGATGGCTTGATGAGGAACGGACGTTTCCCCGACAGCTCCTTCGGCCCTTCAGAGAAGCAGAACTTCCTGCACTACGGGGTGAAGGCCGGTGCCACGTACAAGATCAACGGTCGGCATTTCATCACGGCGAACGGAGCCTACCTCACCCGCCCTCCGCTCGCGCGTTTCGCCTACATCTCGCCGCGCACTCGTGATGCGGTGGTCCCCGGACTTCAACTGGAGAAAGTGGCCAGCGCTGACCTCAACTACGTTGTTCGTTCGCCTCGCGTCAAGGGTCGGGCCACGGTGTACATCGCGAACATCCAGGACCAGGTGTGGTCGCGTTCGTTCTACCATGACGACTACCGCACCTTGGTGAACTACACCATGCGCGGCGTGGACCAATCCCACATGGGCGTTGAGTTCGGCACCGAGGTGAAGGTGACGCCCACCATCAGCACGTCCATTGTATACGGCACCGGCCAATTCCTCTACACCAGCCGTCCGTTGGCTACGATCACACGCGACAATTCCTCGGAAGTGTTCGCCACCGACCGGAAGATCTATTGGCAGAACTACCGGGTGGGCGGCATGCCGCAAACAGCAGGCAGCTTGAGCGTGCGTTACAACTCCCCCAAGTTCTGGTTCATCTCGATCACCGGGAACTACTTCGCGGACATCTATCTGGACCCGAACCCGGACCGCCGCTCCGCTGAAGCGCTCGACGGTTTCGTGACCGAGGACCCACAGTGGGACGCGTTGCTCGAGCAGACCCAACTGGACAACGCCTTCACCCTGGACGCGTTCGGCGGCAAATCGTGGATGTTCAAGCGCAAATACCGGTTGGCGCTTAACGTATCGGTGAGCAACCTCCTCAACAACCAGGAATTCACGGTAGGCGGATTTGAACAACTGCGCTATGACCGGCAGGAGTTGGACCGCTTCCCACCGAAGGTGAGCTACCTCTTCGGCCGCACCTATTTCATCATGCTCAGCTTCGGTTTCTGAACCATGCATCGCAACACCTTCCCCTCTCCTTCCGCGCTCGCGGTGCTGGCCCTGACCACCCTGCTCTTTGCCAGCGCCTGCAAAAAGGAACTGGACACACCACCGGAGCGCACCTTGCCCATCGGTTCCGTTTTCACCGTGACCGAGTTGCGGGACTTCCATGCCGACTTCGGCTTTCTGCCCCACAAGTTCATTGGCGACTCCTCCGTGTACGCGGTGGTGACCGCCGATGAGCAGAACGGCAACCTCTACAAGAACGTTTTCGTGCAGGACGATGCGGCCGGCATTGTGATGCGCTTGAAGAACAGCGGCGGTCTGTACCAAGGCGATCGGATCCGGATCTACCTGAAGGGCACGACGCTCTCGAGCTACAACGGCATGTTGCAGTTGGATTCCGTGGATGTGGATGAGAACGTGATCAAACAGGAGACGCTCGTGGACGTTGTTCCGCAAGTGGTCACCATCGCCCAAGTGGGTCCGGACCTGCAAGGGCAGTTGGTGAAGTTGGAGAACGTGCAGTTCGCTGCCTCCGACACCGGGCTCACCTATGCCGATGTGATCGGCCAGACCACCGTGAACCGGAACTTGGAGAACTGCGGTGGCGATGTGGTCCTAGTGCGCAACAGCGGCTACGCGAATTTCGCCGGGCTTCCTATCCCCAATGGAAAAGGAAGCATCGTGGCCGTGGTCGGTCAGTTCGGTCAGGACATGCAGCTTTTCATCCGCGATCTGAACGAAGTGCAACTGAGCGGCCCACGGTGCGGGCAGGCATCGTGCGCACCGGCACTGGTGGTGAACGAGACCTTCAGCAGCGTGGTGAACGGTGCGGACGCCGAGGTAGAGTGCTGGCTGAACGTGTTCACCCTGGGCAGCCGCAAATGGAAGGGCGTGGTGAACGGCAGCGAGCTCTACTGCGAAGCGAAGCCACCCAGCTTCGGTGGAATCAATGAGACCTGGCTGGTGAGCGCACCCATGCAGTTCACCGCGGGAACAGCGCTTTCATTCTTATCCGCCCTTGGTGGTACTTGGCAACATGATGGCTTGTCCGTTTGGGTGAGCGCCGACATCAACCTCACCGACGGCACCGCAGTGGCGAACGCGCCGTGGGTGGCCGTCACAGGCCTCACGCTGGCCGGAAGTGGATCAACGGTGGGCACCTGGACACCCAGTGGTTCCGTTGTCCTGGACCCTTTCCTAACTCCCGGCGATAACTTCGTGGTGGGCTTCAAGTACAGTGGCACCCCGAGCACTGAAACCACCCCCTACCGGATCGACGACGTATTGATCCAATAACCTCCGACCCTCAACCCGATCAACCCTACGACCATGAAAAAAGCCTTACTCCTACTAGTAGTCGCAATGACCACCGCCGCCCAGGCGCAGGTGGTGCAGAGCGGCTTCGAAGCCTGGACCGGATCCCTGCCCGATGGCTGGTTCGGCTCCAAGAGCAATATCGCGCAGAGCGCGGTGGCGCAAGTTTCCACGGACGTGCATGGCGGCACCTACGCCGTGCAGCTCAGCAATGGCACCCCGCACAAGCGTTTCACATCGCAGCCGGTCACAGTGGCCGCTGGCACGGTGTATAGCATCAACTTCTGGGTACGCGGCAACGGACAGGTGCGCACAAGCCTTTTCGACGGGCGTACGGACGCTTTTGGCTACGCGCCCTACAACGCCTATGTCACCGCCACCTCCACCTGGACCGAAGTGACACAGACCGTGGCCGCGGCCGTGGATACCAATGCGGCGGAGTTCATCTTCTCCGTGCTCAGCACCGGCGCGCCGGACCATATCGTGATCGACGACGTGACCATCACCCAGGGCGGCACCATCCCCGATGCAAGCATCTACGACATCCAGTTCACCACGATCCCGAACGGCGATTCACCGCTGAACGGACAGACCGTGAACACGGGTGGTATCGTCACCGCTTCCTACGCGGATGCCTACTACATCCAATCCGGCAGCGATGCCTGGAGGGGCGTCTATGTGTTCGACAACTTCAGCCTGCCCGCCGTGGGCGATTCCGTGACGATGACGGCCAGCGTGAGCGAGTTCAACAACCTCACCGAGCTCACCGGCATCACCAACTTCATCGTGGTGAGCAGCGGGAACCCATTGCCTGCTCCTTTGAACATCACCACCCA
>JAGNSU010000154.1 GCA_017987895.1 Flavobacteriales bacterium
CGGACGACCACAAGGCCCTCGCGCGCTGGTACAACCAGCACTTTGGCATCAACAACGAGGAGAACGGTTTCATCTGGCAGCAGGATGCCGGACCCACGGTGTTCTCGCCCTTCAAGCGCGACAGCGACTACTTCGACAGCAAGCAACAATTCATGCTGAACCTGCGCGTGCAGGACATGGATGGCCTGCTGAAGCAACTGGAGGCCGACGGCGTGCGCATCGACCCCAAGCGCCAGGACGAGGACTACGGCCGCTTCGCGTGGGTGTATGATCCGGAAGGGAACAAGATCGAATTGTGGGAGCCGAAGTAAGGATCGGAGCATCATGCGCCCCCTTCGCTTCTCCCTCAACGTCACCTTGGACGGCTGCTACGATCACACCGTGGGGATCGCGGACGAGGACCTGCACCGCAACGCCATGGAGTACATCGCCGAGTGCGATGCCCTGCTCTTCGGCCGGGTGACCTATGAGATGATGCTAGGCGCGTGGCGTTTGCCGGTTTCGTGGCCCATGCCCGAATGGATGCTGCCTTTCGCGCAGACCATCGACGCGGCGAAGAAGTACGTGGTGTCGGGTACTTTGAAGGAGGTCGATTGGAACGCGGAGCTCGTGCGCGGGGATCTGGGAACATTCGTTCAGCAGCTCAAGCAACAACCGGGCAAGGGGATCGGTGTGGGCGGCGTGCAACTCGCCATGGCCCTGACGGAACTGGGCCTCATAGATGAGTACCAGTTCGTGCTGCACCCGCGGATCATCGGTCGCGGGCCGACCTTGTTCTCGGGGCTATCGAAGATGGTGGACCTGAAGCTCGTGGGCAGGGAAGAGTTCGGCTCGGGGGCGGTGGCGATGCGGTATGAGGTGAAGAGGTAGATCCACTTCCTTTGGTTCTTCCGGGGGTTAGTAAACAGCTCCTGCCGATCGATGAGAGCACCTTGGATCATCATCCTCTTCGTTGCAGCGGCCGGTTGCTTCTGGACCGATAAGGCATCCCATCCGAACACATACCGCGGTATTGCACTACAGACCTACGGACCGCGAGGCGGCGGCTTTATCAATGCAAATGGAAAAGTGCTTGGGTACTGGATCTACAGGGTACACGTAATGAACGACACGACCGTTCCGGTCGAGTTGGCCATGGACTTTCCCGGCGGCCCTATCGCGATGCTGCCAGACTCCGAAAAGTACCCCACCGCTTTCCTGTTCCCGGACGAGATCACCCCGGACACAGCGCAGGACGTCCTCAATTTCGGGATCAAGGGATCGGAAGCCTTTTTGAGCACCCGTTCAAGTGGACCTACATCGCTGAGAACAACAGTGCTGCCCGGAGAAGATCACCTCTTGTACATCGGAGTGGTCCTTGCTCCGGATGGAGTTGGACGTGCAGAACTGTTCAGCGATGGGCAAAAACCCAATGCGTCGTTCTTTCCGGAAGGGTCCGTACCGACCAGTACAAAAAAGGGGAATGAACTGGACCTCATATTCGGCATAGCCATCGACGCACCGAAGCATTATGCAATGGTCCCTTGCGGGCGGATCACTTTCAAAAAGTAGGCGGACCCGACCTGTTCACTTCCTCAAGATCTTCTCCATGGCCCTGCCCTTGGCCAGTTCATCCACCAGCTTGTCCAGGTAGCGGACCTTCTGCATGATGGGATCCTCGATCTCCTCCACGCGGTAACCGCAGATCACACCGGTGATCAGGCCCACGTTCGGGTTGAGCTTGGGCGCCTTCGCGAAGAAGGTCTCGAAGTCCACCTTCTTGTCGATCACGGCGGCGAGCCCCTTCTCGGTATAGCCCGTGAGCCAGCGGATGACGGTGTGCAGCTCCTCCTTGGTGCGGCCCTTCTTCTCCACTTTGGCCACATAGAGTGGATAGACGGTAGCGAAGGCCGTGCGGTAGACCCGTTCGTTGTTGGCGCTTGATCCCATGGTCCCACAAAGATCGAAGCGCAACGCGAGTCCGCCGTCATCCCCGCGGATCCTACCGGCACGGTGGTGCGAACGCGCGACGCTCCTCGAACTGTCGCGCAAGCCAGCTGTAGTACGCATCCAGCGTATCGTTCACCTGCTCCGCGTTGCTCATCGTGTACCCTTCGAAGAAGAGCACTTGCGCGTTCACCAAGGCCATATCGCGCTCCGCGATGAAGTGCGGGATGTACCGGCACAGGTGCAGGTCCGTGATCGGTGCCAGCACGATGTAGCCGTCCACCAGCTCTTTCAGCGCCATGCCCGCTGTGCTCGCTGCATAGACCGATCCCGTGTCCACGTGTGCGCCCCAAGGCGAGGCGTTGGCATCGAACGCGAACGGACGGCGCATCGCGCAGGCCAGGCTGTCGAACACACCGCCATGCGGCACATGCTGCATGCGGAACCCCGCATCCGGCCACAGGTAATGCAGCCAGATGGTGGAGACCCGCGCCGGGCCGAGGTCATCCAATACATAGTGCGATACCCGATCGCGCTTCGCATGTCCGGCCACCACGCCGTTCTCGAAGTAGGGCAATGTGGTCTTGTACAGCGCATGGTGCGTTCCGCAATACACCAGCGCCTTCCTCTTCCCGTGCTCCGTGGCCTGCAGGATCACGTCGGCCCAGTCGCGTTCCTGCCAGCGCTGGTTGCGGTCCTTGCCCCAATAGGTCCTGTTGTTGATGCCCAGCACATGGAATTTGTGGTCCGGCGGTGCCGTGCGGTTCACCTGCCACGCCGCTTCAAGCACGTCAACGTATTCGGCAAAGGCCCAATCGTACAGCGGACCGGCCAGCCAGCGCCCCGCCAACTGTCGGTCGAACCGTGGAGCGTTCAGCAACGAGTCGATGGCCGCATTGTCCTCGTGCGCCATGAACTCATAGAAGAGGAAGTCGACCCCGCGCGCATGCAAGGCCGGTACCAGTTGTGCCATGAACCGCAAATGCTCCTGCACCTTGTGCGGCTCGCCAAGGAATACGACATCCTTCGTGTCGAACTGACGCAACACGAGTTCAGCAGGTTCCTCGAAACCGGACGGCAGGGCATCCGAGCGAGCATTCGTATCACCGCCTTCCACGTCGGTGTTGGAAGAGCGCATGGTCGCGTTCTGCGTGCACGACGAGGACGACAGGGCACAGAGCACCACCAACAAGGTGGCAACGGGTAGTGTGTTCGACCTGGCCATTGGATCCGGCGCGGGTTCCTGCGCTGATACGATCCTACTCGGCGCGCTCGCGCGTCCTCCTGACGGTGGTCAGGTCAGGGACAGCCCGTTCGGTGGGCGGGATGAGCAGTAATGGCTTGGGCGCCTTCGCGAAGAAGGTCTCGAAGTCCATCTTCTTATCCAGGACCTCTTGCAGTCCATTCAAGGTGTAGCCCGTGAGCCAGTGGAGACGGTGCGCAGCTCCTCCTTCGTGCGGCCCTTCTTCTCCACCTTGGTGACGTAGTGCGGGTACACGCTGGCGAAGGCCATGCGGTAGACGCGTTCGATGTTGGCTCCGGGTTTCATTGAACTTCAAAGGTGGGCACCGCTGAGAGCCTCACTTGTAAAAGTTTGAAAAGCAGCACACGCTTTTATATTTTTGTGTCGATTAATTGAAAAGTGGTCCGCGCTTTTTCATTTTCCACAAGACCCTGACCATGAAGGACTTTCGAGC
This sequence comes from Flavobacteriales bacterium, assembly GCA_017987895.1. Taxonomy (GTDB): domain Bacteria; phylum Bacteroidota; class Bacteroidia; order Flavobacteriales_F; family PHOS-HE28; genus PHOS-HE28. The sequence goes on from JAGNSU010000154.1 coordinate 3,624, forward strand.
TGGACGCCCCACCAAGACCCCACAAGGGTACAGCGCCTTCATGCCCGAATGCATCAACCGGGCCTACCGCTTGGACGACCCCAAGCTCCAAGGACTGGTCGAACAGGCCACCCTTAAACTGGGTGCATTGGATGCGTTCGGCGAGCTGGTCCCGAACATCCGGCACTTCATCCGCCTACACGTGGTGAAGGAGGCCACAGTGAGCAGCAAGATCGAGGGCACGAACACCAACATGCAGGAGGTGCTCATGGAGGAGCGCAACGTGGATCCGGAGCGGAGGGACGACCGGCGCGAGGTGAACAACTACGTAACGGCCATGCGGCAGAGTTTGGACCACATGCCCGAACTCCCGCTGTCCTCGCGCTTGTTGCGGGAAGCACATGCCACGTTGATGCAGGGCGTGCGCGGCGAGAAGAAGACGCCCGGCGAGTTCCGGCACAGCCAGAACTGGATCGGCGGAGCAAGCTTGGCCGATGCCACCTTCATTCCGCCGGTTTGGGAAGAGGTGAACCCACTGATGAGCGATCTGGAGCTGTTCCTGCACAGCAACGACACGCAGTTGCCACATGTGCTGAAGGCCGCACTCGCGCACTACCAGTTCGAGACGATCCACCCCTTCCTCGATGGCAACGGTCGTATCGGCCGCTTGATGATCACGCTCTACTTCGTGCATACCGGCATACTGAAGCAGCCGGTACTCTACCTCTCCGACTTCTTCGAGCGGAACCGCACCGCCTACTACGACAACCTCACCCGTGTACGCACGCATAACGACATCGACCAGTGGTTCCGCTTCTTCCTCGTGGGTGTGATCGAAACGGCGGACAAGGCCACCAACGGCCTGCGCGAGATCCTGAGACTCAAACAGGACTGTCTCGAACAGCGGATCCCCAACATCGGCATTCGCAGCACCTCCGGTCCGCGACTGTTGGAGTACCTGTTCCAGCAACCCGTGGTCAACGCCGAAATGGTCGCCGCAGCCATCGGCCAGACCCTGGCTTCCGCCTACAAGCTCATCGCGGCGTTCGAGAAGGTGGGCATCCTGCGCGAGATCACCGGTAACAAGTGGGGCCGCGTGTATCGGTTCGATGAGTACTTCAAGGTGTTCGAGTAGAGCGCACAGCCATGTCGTTGTCCGTGCCGAGGTCGCCGTCGTCCTTGCCGAAGTGGGCCTTTTGGAAGTATTGCGTGCGGAGCAACCACGGGTGCAAGCCCTGGCCACCACTGCCCATCGGCGCCTCCAACGATCGATCGGGTCCGGCACCGTAGCCGTCGAGCGAGATCACGGCCGTGGACGATGAGGGCGCCTGCGCCAAAGCGCTCCGGCGTCGGCGCGCGGGGCATGGGCGATGCAACTTGTTAGCGAACGCGACCCCAGTGCTTGGGGTCACGCTTGTTGTGGAAAACGCTGAAGATGATCACCGTGTCCTTCACCACGCGGAAAACGACCAGGTAGGGGAACCTCTCCAGGTTGATCTTCTTGTAGGGTCCGCGCCATGTGCGATAGCCAGTTGGTCGCTGAACGAGGGAATCCACATGTGCATCCAACTCAAGCAGGAGGCTTTACCCAGGCCATGGGTCTTGGCCTCGTACCAGTCGTACGCGTCCTGAGCCTCGTGGATCGCACGGTAGCGCCAACGGACCTTCGCGCTCATGCCTCCTTGCCCTTGCCGGCGCGGATCATGGCTTTGGTTTCCTCCCACGTGTAGCTCTTGCCCTCGCCGCGCTTGTACTCCTCGTAGCGCTCCTTCACGATATTGTAGTGCTCGTCGGTGAGGCCGTCCTCATCTTCCACGTTCTTCTCCGAACGGAACAGGTCGGCCACTTTCTTCAGCAGGCCTTCGTCGGTCGTGCGAAGCAGGCGCTCGATCAGTTGGAGTTTGAGGGACTCGGTGGACATGGACTTCGACTTGTGCGACTAAGTTAGGCTAGGGACGAGCGAGAGGGTGAAACCGTGGACGATGAGGCGGGGCATGGTGGGGATTGCAGCTTAGCAGTTGCTCGCCTTAGTTCTTCAATATTCGACCCCGCTTCCTGTGCCCCGATGGAAGCAACACATCATACACGTAAAGACCAGTCGCCAGATCATGAACATCAATCGTTGCGCTCCTCGCAAAATCATCAGAGCGAATAAAGCGACCGGTTCCATCCAAGATCCGGATCTGGCTTAAGCCAAGCTCGCCGGTCGCAACGTTGAGGACTTCCACGACCGGATTGGGAAAGACCTGCACATCATTCTCACGCAACCGCTCATTCACGCTGACACTACAATCGACCGGAGTCAACGAAACATCATCGATGTAGAAATAGATGACGTGATAGTTTAACACACTATCTACATACATCAATGAAGTTGTGCTGTCGTCATGAAAGTTTCCGATGGTGATGAAGTTCTCCACTCCATGCGCTTGGTAGAGTCCACTCACCTCCGTCCATCCAAGTGTATCAGTGATGAAGCCGGTCGAGTTGGTCACCTGCGGAACGAAGGGCAACGCTTCGTCATGAAGCACGCCAGCTATCGCTGTGTCAGAGAAGTAAACGCTGATATCCTCGGTCGCGTAGGTCCCAAGCCTGGCCAAGTTGACATACATAGTGAACAGGTAGCATGAATCCTGAACGAGCGATGCCGCCAAGCCTACTTCGATGTACTCCCTGAACTCCGAGATCCACGGCGTTTTGTGCGCGGCCAAACCCGCATAAGCCACACCACTTCTGGCTTGCTGATACCCGAACGCGTTCTGTGGCACATCAACGAACGAAGAAGAAGTGCATTCATTGAAATAATCCGGCGAGCCCTCCAAGGTGTCGGTCGGGTCGAACCAATGCACCGCCGAATCGATTTGGGCAACATAGTCTGGACAGCCGTAGAACTGTTCAAAGTCACCATTCGGAATAAGCTCCTGTGCGAGTGTTTCGACGTTCGTGAACAAGAGCAATAGTGTCAACGCGAGGGCTGTAGTTGCGTGAGGGGGCGAAGCGGCAGCCCTGCGCAGGCGTGGCCTTGCGGACGCGTGCAACGAGGAGGCGACGAAGGAGCCCCCGCAGTGCCGCGACCGCTGGCCGCGACAAGTCAGGCTATAGCGGAGCACCCGACCCGCGCGGGGTTCGTGCGCGAGCGAGGGGCACGCCAACATCATCGCTCAATTCAAATTCAAGTACGCCCCCAACCCGTGCAACCCACCTTCCCGTCCATACCCGCTTTCCTTGTACCCGCCGAAGGGTGAGGTGGGATCGAACTTGTTGTAGGTGTTGGCCCAGATGACGCCCGCGCGCAATTTGCTGGTGAGGTTGAAGATCTTGCTGCCCTTGTCCGTCCACACGCCGGCGCTGAGGCCGTAGGGCGTGTTGTTGGCTTTCTGGATCACCTCGTCCACGGTGCGGAAGGTCTGCACGGCGAGCACGGGACCGAAGATCTCCTCCTGCGCGATGCGCGCGCTTTGCGCCACGTTGAGGAAGAGCGTGGGGCGGCACCAGAAGCCTTTGCTGGGCAGCTCGCACGCGGGCTGGTACATCTCCGCGCCGTCGGCCACGCCCACCTTGAGGTATTTGTTGATGGTGCCGAGCT
>JAGNSU010000039.1:0-2070 GCA_017987895.1 Flavobacteriales bacterium
CAAGTTCGCCATTTCGAAGGCCTTCTTGTACAGCGTCATGTCCTTGAAGCCAGCCATGGTGTGGGGTGTTGTTCGGCAAAAGATACCGATCCCTTCCACGCAGGACGTGCTCTTGCCCCTGCTCCTGCCCTTGCTCCTGAACTCAACTATTCATAGAAACCAGGAACTCCTCATTGCTCTTGGTGCCTTCCATGTGCTTCTTCACGAACTCCATCGCTTCCACCGGGTTCATGTCGGCCAGGTGCTTGCGAAGTATCCAAGTGCGTTGCAGCACGTCCTTGTGGTGGAGCAGATCGTCACGGCGGGTACCGCTGCTCATGATGTCGATCGCGGGGAAGATCCGGCGGTTGCTGATCTTCCGATCGAGCACCAGTTCCATGTTGCCGGTGCCTTTGAACTCCTCGAAGATCACCTCGTCCATCTTGCTGCCGGTATCCACGAGCGCGGTGGCGAGGATGGTCAAGCTGCCGCCGTTCTCGATCTTCCGCGCGGCGCCGAAAAAGCGCTTGGGCTTCTGCAAGGCGTTCGCATCCACACCACCGCTGAGGATCTTGCCGCTGGCCGGTTGCACGGTGTTGTAGGCGCGCGCTAGGCGCGTGATGGAGTCGAGCAGGATCACCACATCATGACCACATTCGGTGAGGGCCTTGGCTTTCTCCAATACGATCCCAGCGACCTGCACGTGGCGCGAGGCGGGCTCATCGAAGGTGCTCGCGATCACTTCGGCCTTCACGCTCCGGGCCATATCCGTCACTTCCTCCGGGCGTTCATCGATCAACAGTACGATGAGGTACGCCTCCGGGTGGTTGGCCGCGATGGCGTTCGCCACATCCTTCAGCAGCACCGTCTTGCCGGTCTTGGGTTGGGCCACGATCAAACCGCGCTGGCCTTTGCCGATGGGAGCGAAGAGGTCGAGCACACGCATGCTCAAGTTGGTGTCCTTGCCAGCGAGGGTGAACTTCTCGTCCGGGAAGAGCGGCGTGAGGAACTTGAACGGCACGCGGTCGCGCACCCATTCCGGATCGCGTCCATTGATGCGATCGATCTTCACCAACGGGAAGAACTTGTCCCCTTCGCGCGGTGGGCGTACGAAACCGCTCACCGTATCGCCGAGCTTCAGGCCGGCGGCCTTGATCTGCTGCTGGCTCACATACACATCGTCCGGCGAGGCCAGGTAGTTGTAGTCACTGCTGCGCAGGAAGCCGTAACCGTCCGGCATCAATTCCAGCACGCCCTCGGTCTCTACGAACGCGTCGAAGTTGATCTGTTCGCGCGACGGTTGCGGTGGGCGTTCGTTGCGTTGATCGTTCCCACGTTGCCCTTGGTCCCGCTGTTGATCTCCACCCCGTTGGCCTTGGTCGCGCGGGTCGCGTTGCTGCTCACGCTGTTGGTCCCCGCCACGCTGACCTTGTTCGCGCGGCTGGTCATTACCCCGTTGCCCCTGGTCCCGTTGTTGGTCACCACCGCGTTGCCCCTGGTCGCGTCGATCATCGCGTCGATCATCGCGGCGATCGTGGCGTGGCTGATCAGGGGGTCGTGGACCTTGATCTCGTCCGCTACCGGCCTGCACTTGATCACCGCGTTCGCGCCGCTCGTTACGTTCGTGGCGGGGCTGGTCGCGGCGGTCATCGGTGCGCGGTGCCGCCGGTGCGGGGTCGCGTGGCACATCTGGCAGTGGACGCTCAACGGGCTTGGTCTCTGGTAAAGCGCTCCCGCGTATCGGGGACTCCTCTTCCTCCTCGTCATCATCGTCCTCCTCGTCATCGTCTTCATCGGCATCATCACCTTCTTCCACAGGCTCGGGTTCCGGGTCGGGTACCGGATCTTCGTCCGCCACCGCGTCCAATGCTATGGCGTCGGTATCCTGGCGCGTGTCACTGGCGGAAGGCTTGCCGACCTGGGCTTCCAGAATGCGGGCGATGAGGTCCTGCTTCTTGAGCGTATCGGCCTTCTTCACTTGGAGTTTCTTGGCGATCTCCCGCAGTTCGGCCAGTTTCATTTCGCTCAACGCGGTGCTGTCATGCATGACTAGGGTAGGTCAGGTAGGGAAAAGGCGCGTGCTACGCCTGG
>JAGNSU010000039.1:2170-27021 GCA_017987895.1 Flavobacteriales bacterium
TCGGCCTTCTTCACTTGGAGTTTCTTGGCGATCTCCCGCAGTTCGGCCAGTTTCATTTCGCTCAACGCGGTGCTGTCATGCATGACTAGGGTAGGTCAGGTAGGGAAAAGGCGCGTGCTACGCCTGGTGGAAAACCCGGATGGGCTTCGATACGCTCGTGGAAAAGGACTTCGGGAGGGGGAGCAGGGGCCGAACGGCACCCGCAGGAAGAACAAGGACAGGGCAAACCTAAGGGGAAAGGTGGAATGTGCAAGTCCCTGCGGTCGCCATCTTTGCCCCGTTCCCCAATGATCCAGCGCAAGCAGACCATATTCCTGGCCCTGGCCGCCCTGATCGCCTTCGCGGCCAACTTGGTGCCTTTTGCCACTTATACCGTGATGGGTTCGGAGCAGGCCATCGAGTTCCGCACCACCGGCCTCTTCATGGCGGATGGAACGCCGGTGGCGGATGCGAGCCCCAAGGTCCCGTTTGTGGCGGTGTTCGGCTTGCTCGGGGCGGTGCTTGTGGTCGCCATCTTTCTATTCAAGAACCGCCCCCGGCAGGCGCGGATCGTGCGCTACTCTTATCTCTTCGCGCTTGGGGTCCTGGCCTTCGCCGTCATCACCGATCGTTCCGTGCAGGTCTATTTGGGCCAGCAGGGCGAGGTCTCGGTCGCTTATGGGGTCGCCTTCGCGGCGCCGCTGGTGGTGCTGGTCCTGGCCTTCCTGGCCGAGCGCGGGATCCGAAAAGATGAGGCGCTGGTGAAGAGCTTGGATCGGTTGCGGTGATCGCGGCATGTGCGGACCTGCTGTTCTACTCGCTCCCTCTTTTCCCCAATTCCACCACCTCCAGGTCCTTCACCTGCCCCGCTTCCAGGGTGAAGCGCAGTACGGTGCGCATCACATGCCAGCCGTGGCGGCCGCAGGCGCCGGGGTTCATATAAAGCACTTTCAGGGCGGGGTCGAACTTCACCATACAGATGTGGCTGTGGCCGCAGATGAAGAGGGTGGGAGGCGTGCTGCGCAGTTCCTGCAGCACGGCGGGATCGTAGCGCGGCGGGCGCCCGCCGATATGCGTCATCCAGACCCGCACGCCCTCGAGTTCGAAGCGATGATGTTCCGGCACGGCTCGGCGGACAATGGCATCGTCAATATTGCCCCACACGGCGCGCAGCGGTTTCTTCGGGAACCAGCCACGCAACTCGTCCAGCAGGGCCAGGCCGCCGAGGTCGCCGGCGTGCCAGATCTCATCGCAGGCCGCGAAGTGTTCCTGAATGCGCGGATCGAGCCAGCCGTGGGTGTCACTGAGAAGACCGATCCGCATGGCAGCGAAGGTCTTGGTCCCGACGTCTACTTTTACAAGATGGAGCGGATCGGCATCCTAACGTTAACATGGCTGATCGGCCTGAGCGTTGATGCGCAAAGCGATCGGTACTTCCCGAACGTGAGCGCGGAGTTCGATGTGGCCTGGCCCTGCATCGACCCGTTCAATGGCCCTTGGACGATGTACTGGACGCATGTCTACCAGGCGCAGCCGGACACGATCATGTTCGGTTTGAGTTGGGGCACTCTGCAACCTGGGAGTGAAATGGGCAAGATCGCCGTGGATGGCGCCCGGGTCCTCTATCGAGGGACCGACGGCCAGTTCGTTCCGCAGGACACGACGCTGGTCCTTTATGACTTCGATCTTGCCATAGGTGATACCGCTTACTGGGACGCCTACTACGGTTTCGGATACACCATGGTCACCGACATCGACACGCTGACGATCGTCGGCCGGGAACGCAGGCGCTTCAGCATGGACAACGGCGATCAATGGTTGGAGGGGATCGGCAGCTTGATGGGATTGTTCCGACCGTACTACGAGACACCCATCGGTTGCAGCGATCCAACGTTCACCTATTGCGCGAACTACATGGACAGCGTCGCCTACACGATCTGCTCGGACCTTGTGACAGAGGTGCCGGAACCCGATGGCGTTCGCATCTACGTTCACCCCAATCCCAACAGCGGCGAGTTCACCGTGGTATCAGAGGGTGAAGCAGGGCCGCGTCCGTGGAGTTTGCATGATGCCACGGGCCGGGAGCTACGATCGTTCCGATCCACGGGTGAACGGACCTTGATCCGCCTTGGGCCCACGGAAAGGGGGTTGTTCCTCTTACGGGCCGGCAATGGTATCCATCGCATCGTGGTCGAATGAGACGAGCAACGGGGCGGGCCATAGGCATATGACGGCAGCGGTCAGGCAGGGAAGGGGAGTACTTTCGCACCCCGCATTTGATGATCCGATCATCTGCTCGGTGGATCGATCCGATGTCCCGCTATTTCATTGAACTTTCCTTCGATGGTTCCGCCTACCGGGGCTGGCAGTTCCAGCCGGACAGGCCGAGCGTGCAGGAGACGCTGGAGCGGGCGATCCGCACGGTGCTTCACCGGCCCAATGCCCATGTGGTGGGTTGCGGGCGCACGGACACCGGCGTCCACGCCAGCCAGTACTTCGCGCATCTGGATCATGCGGGCGAAGCGCCCTTGGATGATCGATTCGTTTACAGCATCAACAGTCTGATGCCGGGCGATATCGCTGCGAAGAGGATCCTATCCGTGCCCGATGATGCCCATGCACGGTTCAGTGCCACCGAGCGCGGCTATTGTTATCGCATCCACCGCCACAAGGATCCCTTTCTCACGGGGCGATCCCATCTGCTCCATCCAGCGCTGGATGTTACCGCCATGAACGAAGCCTGCCGGACATTGATCGGACAGCAGGACTTCAGCAGCTTTTGCCGTGCGGGAAGCGATGCGAAGACGATGCTGTGCGATGTACGTCGCGCGGAGTGGGTAGAGGTGGAGAACGGCTACCGCTTCACCATTCGCGCCGATCGCTATTTGCGCAACATGGTCCGCGCGATCGTAGGCACTTGTTTGTTGATCGGTCGCGGTCACAAGCCTCCGGGTCATATGGCGCAGGTGGTAGCAGCGCTTGATCGTGGTGCTGCGGGCAAGTCGGCCCCTGCACGCGGACTCTATCTGGAATACGTGGCCTATCCGTTCATTCCAACTACGGAATGAGCGCCCCCAAGACCAAGGGCAAGGCTTTCGACCGGAAACTCTTCGGCCGGGTGATGACCTTCGTGCGTCCGCATCGCACCTTGTTCTGGGCCACGTTCGCGCTCACCATTCTTCTTGCGGTAGTGGCTGTGGTGCGCCCGCTGTTGATGGGCGATATGATCGATAAGTACGCCCTGACCGGCGATGGGAAGGGCTTGTTGTGGATGACGGTGCTGGTGATGGCGCTGCTGGTGGTGGAGACGGTGCTGAGCTACTACCAGGCGTTCTGGACGAGCTGGCTCGGGCAGGTGGTGAGCTATGAACTGCGCACACGGCTCTATGCGCATGTGGTCCGGTTCAAGCTGCGCTTTTTCGACCGGACGCCCATCGGTACGTTGGTCACGCGGGTGATCAGCGATATCGAGACCATCGAGGACATCTTCTCCCAGGGGCTGCTCTCCATCTTGGGTGACATCCTGAAACTCGTGGTGGTGGTGATCGTGATGTTCGCCGTGAACTGGAAGCTTGCGCTGTTGAGCATGGCGCCGATCCCCTTGTTGTTGTGGGGTACGAACATCTTCAAGAACAGCATCCAGAAGAGCTTCGAGGATGTGCGCACCTATGTGGCGCGGCTGAACGCGTTCGTGCAGGAGCACATCCAGGGCATGGCGATCGTGCAAGCCTTCGGGCGCGAGGAGCAGGAGTACAAAAAGTTCCAGGCGATCAACCGGGAGCACCGCGCGGCGCACATCCGCTCGGTACTGGCTTACTCGATCTTCTTCCCTTTCGTGGAGATCCTCGCGGCGCTGTCGCTCGCGTTCCTGGTGTGGTGGGGCGTGCGCGACGTGATGAGCGGCGTGGCCACGTTCGGCGATATCCTCGCTTACATCCTCTTCATCAACATGCTCTACCGTCCGATCCGACAGCTCGCCGACCGCTTCAACATCCTGCAGATGGGCATGGTGGGCAGCGAGCGCGTCTTCGGCCTGTTGGACACCGAGGCACGGATCACGGACCAGGGATCACGCACGGTGCAAGGCGTCCGCGGCGATATCGACCTGAAGGACCTCTGGTTCGCCTATGAGGAGCTGAAGGACGTGAAGGATCGCGACAACGCACATTGGGTGCTGAAGGGGATCGATCTCCAGGTGCCGGCGGGGACCACGGTGGCGCTGGTGGGCGCGACCGGCTCGGGGAAAAGCTCCATCATCAATGTGTTGAGCCGGGCGTATGAGTTCCAAAATGGAACGGTGCGGGTGGACGGCGTCGATATCCGGGACTACGCGCTGGACGAATTGCGGCGTTGCATCTCCGTGGTGTTACAGGATGTGTTCCTCTTCAGCGGAACGGTGCATGACAACATCACGCTGCACGATCCAAGCATCACCATGGAACAGGTGGTCGATGCGGCGCAACGGGTGGGGGCGCACGACTTCATCATGCGGCTGCCGAAGGGTTACGATACGGATGTGCGCGAACGGGGCGGTGTGCTGTCCGTGGGGCAGCGCCAGTTGCTCTCCTTCATCCGGGCCATGGTGCATCATCCATCCATTCTTGTACTGGACGAGGCCACGAGCTCGGTGGATAGCGCGAGCGAGCAGTTGATCCAGGTGGCCACCGCGCGAATGACGAAGGGGAGGACCAGCATCGTGATCGCGCACCGGTTGAGCACGATCCAGAACGCCGACCGCATCGTGGTGCTGGACAAAGGCCGGATCATCGAACAAGGCGATCACCAGGAGTTGCTCGCCTTGAACGGAGCCTATCGCAAGCTCTACGATCTTCAGTTCCGCTAGCGGTCTCCCGCGAAGACCTAATTTTCGGAGCACGGCAACGTCCTTCGTTGTCGAGGCGTCATTTCTCCAGCGAACGCTACCACATGCACTTCCTTCCCGCCCTTACCAGCACCAGCCGTCTTCTTCGCTCCACTTGCTTCATGACCGTTCTGGGTCTCTCGACCCTGGGGCACTCCCAGGGCGTGGTCCCCACGATGGGAACGGAGTTCTGGTTGGGTTTCATGAAGAATTACCAGGGCAATCCGAACCAGAGCCTGGACATCTTCATCTCATCGTACACCAATACCGCGGGCGTGGTGGAAATGCCACTGCTGGGGTTGAACATCCCGTTCACGGTGATAGCGAACGTCACCACCACCGTTACGATCCCGGTGGCGCAGGGCATGCACCAGCAGAGCGATGTGGTGGACAACAAGTCCGTGGTGATCCGCACCCAGGACACCGTGGCGGTGTTCGCCATCAACTTCGAGGAGTTCACCGCCGATGGTGCCACGGTTTACCCGGTGCAATCCTTGGGCGACACGTACCGGTTGGTGGCCTATCCCGGGTTGAACGGATTGCCGGAGCTGGCTTCGGAATTCTTGATCGTGGCCCGGCAGGACGATACCGAGATCGAGATCAACACCACCGCCAACACCGTCGGCGGTCAGATCGCGGGTACGCCGTTCACGATCCAGCTGGATTCCGGACAGACCTACCAGGTGATCGCGGCGGACGCCTTGGGGGACTTTACGGGCACCACCGTTCGGGGCACGGTGAACAGCGGACCCTGCCGCACGTTCGCGGTCTTTTCCGGTTCGGTATGTACCAACATTCCGGACGGTTGCGGGGCCTGCGATCACGTGATGGAACAGAACCTGCCGCCACAGGCATGGGGCACGCGCTATTTCTCCGTGCCCTTCGCGACCACCACGCGGTATACGTACAAGATCCTCGCGGATACGGACGGCACGTTGGTCACCGTGAACGGAGGTGTGCCCGTTCCCTTGGACGCTGGCCAGAGCGTGGAAGTGAACGCGTTCACCCAAGCGGCCTGTTTCGAAGGCAATCAACCGTTCATGGTGGCGCAGTTCATGGAAGGGATCAGTTGTGGTGGAAATGGTGATCCCGCGATGCTTTTACTGAACGCGGAGGAACAGAGGATCGACAATGTCACCTTCGCCACGGTGGTATCGAACATCATCACGGGGCACTACCTGAACGTGATCGTGGAGTTGCCGGATGTGGACGATGTGAGCCTCGACGGCGCCTTGGTACCGTCGGGTTCTTTCACTCCGTATCCGAACTGTGCCACGGTCGCCTACGCATCGTTGCCGCTGACACAAGGAAGCCATACGCTGCAATGCCCCGGTGGCCTCACCGCTTACGTGTACGGAATGGGCAGTGCGGAGAGCTACGCGTATTCCGTGGGCTCGTTCACTCCGTTGCCCGCGCTCGCGTTGGACACGGTGCTCTGTTTGGCGGATACCAATACCACCATCACCCTGGTGATCCCCGAGCCGATCAATGATCCCATCTGGACCACCCTGAGCGATCCCAACACCATCCTCTTCCAAGGCGCGAGCTACACCTTCACACCCACCGCGAGCGATGTCTATGTGGTGACCGGCACCGCGGGATTGAGCGGTTGCGAGAAGCAGTTCTTCTTCAGCATCGAGATCGCGATACCTCCTGTGATCGACGCCTTGGCCAATGGGGGGACGGTGGGCATAGAGACCTGCCTGCTGCAACCCGTGCAATTGAGCGTTGATGTGCTGCCACCGGGCACCTATGCTTATTCCTGGTCGCCTGCGGCCGATCTGAACGATGCGTTCGTTCAGAGCCCTGTGGCCACACCTGCGCATACCACCTGGTACGTTGTTCAAGTGAGTACCCTGAACGGTTGTGCGATCACGCAGGACAGTGTTTTGGTGACCGTGGTGGCCGGGGATGTGGTCGAACTGCTCGCTACTGTGGATCCGTCCGTGCTATGTGCGGGCGATGCGGCGCAACTGGGCGTGCAGGCCCAGCAGGTGTTGCAGGGGATCGATGTGCTGGACGTGACACCCGGGGCGATCTGGGGGCCGATCACGAACGGCACGATCAGCAATGCATGCGGTTCGGTCGCCGGCAATGCGCTGTACTTCGATGGTGCGGGCTTCCGCCGTGCGGAAACGATCGACCTCGACGTCTCCACCGGTGGCACGGTCCGCTTCGCGATCAAGATCGGTTCCGGGACAGCGCCTTGCGACGACGTGGACCCCGGTGAGGATGTGGTGCTGGAGTACAGCACCAACGGGGGCGGCGCGTGGACGATCATGAACACATTGCTGGAATACGTCTACCCCAACTTCACGGTGGTCGAGCAAGCGATCCCGGGACCCGCGCAGACCACCGCCACGCGTTTCCGCTGGAGGCAACTGGCGAACGGTGGCTCGGGTGAGGACAACTGGAGCCTGGACGATGTCGCCATTGCCGTGAACGACCTTGGAGGCCTTTCGTTCCTCTGGACGCCACCGAACGATCTGAACGATCCGGCCATCGCGACACCGATCGCCACACCTGCCATTTCAGGATGGTACACGGTGACCGCGGACGATGTGCAGTTCGGTTGCGTCTACCAGGATTCGGTCTTCATCCAAGTGGGTCAAGCGTTCGACATCCTGCTGCCCGACGATACGGCCATTTGCGGAGGCGGTTCCGTTGTGCTGAACGCCCAACCCACGTCGGGCACGGGCCACACCTGGCTCTGGACCCCATCCACCGGATTGAACGCCACCTTCCTGCAAGCACCGGTCGCCACTCCCACGGTAACCACCACCTACATCGTAACTGTCACCAGTGGCGAAGGCTGCGTGCAGACCGACACCATCGTCGTGGCGGTGGATGTGCCGCTCGCAGTGGCAGCGATCGTCACCACCGAACCGATATGTCAAGGAGGCTCCACCCAGCTCACGGCCATCGCCAATGGCGGACAAGGTGGGTACATCTACAGTTGGACCCCCGCGAACAGCCTGGACGACCCGTTCAGCAGCGCGCCCGTGGCCACGCCACCTGGCACGGTGACATATATGGTGGTAGTAACGGATACGCTCTGCAACACCAGCGATTCCGCCCAAGTACTGGTTCGCGTGGTGCCGGCGTTCGCCGTGGACCTGGGCGCGGACCTGGTGCTATGTCCTGGTGAGAGCGCGACATTGAGCACAGGCATTTCCGGGGCACCGCATCTGTGGAGCACGAACGAGAACACCGCGAGCATCGTAGTGAGCGATCCGGGCACCTATTGGGTCACGGTGGATCAGAACTCCTGCACGGGCTCGGATACGGTACAGGTGGATGTGGCGCCGGACCCGGGCGATCTGCACATTTCCGTGTACACCTGTGTGGGGCGTGCCGAAAGTCTAACGATCCCTTATGAAGGTGTGAGCTATTTGTGGGAAGGCGGTGAGACCACACGCACCATCATAGTTGATCAGGAGGGCATTTACACGTTCAGTGTCACAGATGGGTACGGCTGCACTTACGAAGGCGAAGCCACCGTGGGGGCCGACCCACTGGGCTATGGCGTCACGGTGCCGAACGTGTTCAGCCCGAACGACGATGGTTCGAACGATCGCTTCGAGCTACAAGCGGGAGGAAGCAGCGCCGTGGCCGTGACGATCTACGATCGGTGGGGCAGTACGGTGTTCGAGACCCCTTCGTTGGGGAAAGCCTGGGATGGCCTCATCAATGGTAACGCGGCGAGCGATGGCACCTACTTCTATATCGTTCGCTACCAGCCCATTTGTGATGAGGAGGAGAAGGAGCAGCGCGGGCATGTGACCCTGCTACGGTAGCGCGCGTTCCTTCCTATTGATCCAACCGCAGGTACCGGCCGGTAAGGCTGGTGGTGTGCTTGGCCAACGCCTCCGGTGTTCCTTCGAACACGATCCGTCCGCCCGCATCCCCGCCGTCGGGTCCGAGGTCGATCACATGGTCGGCGCAGGCGATCACCTCGGGGTTGTGCTCGATGGTGATCACGCTGTGGCCGTTCGCGATCAATGCGGTGAACGCGTCGAGCAACTTGGCGATGTCGTGTACGTGCAACCCCGTGGTGGGCTCGTCGAAAATGAAGAGGGTGGCACGCTCCTCCTGGCCCTTGGTAAGGAAGCTGGCGAGCTTGATACGCTGTGCTTCGCCACCGCTCAGCGTGCTGCTGCTCTGGCCCAGTTTCACGTAGCCCAGACCCACATCCTGCAGTGGACGCAGTTTCTGCGTGATGCGGTGGCAAGCGGTGCTCTTCCCTTGATGGGCCGAGAAGAAGGCGAGGGCATCGTCCACGGTCATGTCCAACACTTCGGCCACGTCCTTGCCGTCGAAGCGCACATCGAGGATCTCCTCCTTGAAGCGTTTGCCATGGCAGGCATCGCAGCGCAGGCGGATATCGGCCATGAACTGCATCTCGATACGCACTTCGCCTTCGCCTTGGCAGATCTCGCAGCGGCCCCCATCCACGTTGAAGGAGAAGAAAGCGGGGCGGTAGCCGCGCACCTTGGCCACATCCTGCTCACTGAAGAGTTGGCGGATCTCGTCGTAGGCCTTCACATAGGTGACCGGGTTGCTGCGGCTGCTGCGGCCAATGGGGTCCTGGTCGACCAGTTCCACCGCATGGATCTGTTTGAGGTCGCCTTCCAACCCACGGTGTTCGCCGGGTTTTTCGCTCGACCCTTCCATTTCGCGGCGTAACGCGGGGTACAGGATCCGCTTCACCAAGGTGGTCTTGCCACTTCCGCTCACTCCCGTCACCACCGTGAGCATGTGCAAGGGGAAGGCCACGTCGAGGTCCTTCAAGTTGTTCTCCCGCGCGCCGCGCACGATGATCCGATCCCGCGCAGCACGTCTACGTCCGGGTCGGGCTATCGCCATGCGCCCGGTGAGGTACTGCGCGGTAAGTCCATCGCTGGCGAGCAGTTGGTCATGCGTTCCGCTGAAGACGACTTGACCACCGTGCGATCCCGCTTGCGGACCCATGTCGATGATATGGTCGGCAGAGCGCATCACCTCTTCGTCATGCTCCACCACGATCACCGTATTCCCGAGATCGCGCAGTTGCTTGAGCACCACGATCAACCGTTGGGTGTCGCGTGGGTGGAGTCCGATGCTGGGCTCGTCGAGGATGTACATGCTACCGACCAGGCTGCTGCCCAGCGAAGTGGCCAGATCGATGCGCTGCGTTTCGCCTCCGCTGAGGGTATTGCTCCTGCGGTCCAGCGCGAGGTATCCCACGCCCACGTCAGAGAGGTAGCGCAGCCGTCCGAGGATCTCCTTCAGCAGACGCGCCGCGATCTTCGCTTCCTGGCCGGAGAGATGCAAGGCTTGCACAACGGGCAGGAGCTGATCGATGGGCATGCGCACCAGATCGGTGATGGTGCGATCCTGCACCTTCACGTAGTGGGCCTCTTTGCGCAAGCGGGACCCGCGGCATTCGGGGCAGGTGGTCTTTCCGCGGTAGCGGCTGGCCAGTACGCGGTACTGGATCTTGTAGCTCTTCTCCTCCACATAGCGGAAGAACGCGTCGATGCCCCGAACCCCTTTGCGGCCATGCCAGAGAAGGTCGCGCTGCTCGGCGTCCAGATCGCGGTACGCGCGGTGTATCGGGAAATCATGTTTGGCGGAGGCCTCGATGAAATCCGCTTTCCATTCGCTCAACTTCTCTCCCCGCCAGGGAGCCACAACGTCGTCATACACGCTGAGGGTCTTGTCGGGGATCACCAGGTCGGCATCGATGCCGATCACGCTTCCATAACCCTCGCACTTCGGGCAGGCACCCAACGGATCGTTGAAGCTGAAGAGGTTGGGGCTCGGCTCCTCGAAGGTGATGCCATCGAGTTCGAACCGGTCGTTGAAAGTGAGGCGGTGGGTATTCCCCTTTCCATCCTCTCCGAGGAGCACCATTTCGCCCTGGCCTTCGAAGAACGCGGCCTCGGCGCTATCGGCCAGGCGGCTGTCGTTCTCCGTGTCGTCCGGCGTTACGGTGATGCGGTCCAGGACCAGGTGCCAGGTCCCGGCAGCGATCTTCTTCGCCGCGAGCAGGTCCTCGATCCGGTGTACCTGTTCGCCGTCATGGACGCGCGCAAAGCCTTGTTGTACGAGCACATCGAAATGGGCGGTCACCGTGCGCCCTGCGGGAATGCGGATGGGGCAGAGCACCATCACTGTGCTACCTGCGGAGTATCCGTGGACGGCGCGGAGCACGTCCTCGACGGTATGCCGCTTCACCACCTGGCCGCTCACCGGGCTCATCGTGCGACCCACGCGGGCGAACAGTAGTTTCAGGTGGTCATAGATCTCGGTGCTGGTACCAACGGTGCTCCGCGGGTTGCGGGTCATCACCTTCTGTTCGATGGCGATCGCCGGGCTGATGCCGATGATGCGGTCCACGTCCGGCTTCTCCAGGCGCCCCATGAACTGGCGGGCATAGCTGCTCAGGCTCTCCACATAGCGGCGCTGCCCTTCGGCGTAGAGGGTGTCGAACGCCAGGCTGCTCTTGCCGGAGCCGCTCAAGCCGGTGATCACCACCAGCTTACCGCGGGGGATGTCCACATCGATGTTCTTCAGATTGTGCACCCGCGCCCCCTGCACCCGGATCAGGCCGCTGGATCGGGGGAGCGGGGCGCGATCGGGTCCGGAAGGGACCGGGACCGGGGTCTTGGAGCGGGTACTGGCGGGCAAAGCAGGACCATGCCGGTGGCACGGGGGCGCGAATTTAGGGACGAGCCCAGGGTGACTGGATCGGGCCGACCACTATCTTTGGGTGCCGTGGAAAATTTTCCATCTACCCACAATAGGGGAGTTCGAGCAACGTTTCAACGGTACATCGCGTCCTAAGACTGTTCCCCAAGCACCCGGCCGTCGGCCATAAACCCGCTCGCTAGCATCGCATAGACCTCTACCCTGGAAGTTGAACGGTCCACTGGACCATAACGGGAAGGTCACATGCTAACGAAGGTGCTTACTGATACTGAGCTCGTACACAATTACCTGGGAGGGGAGGAGCGCTCGTTCGAGCTTCTCCTCCAACGGCACAAACGCAAGGTTTGGAGCCACATCTATCTCCTGGTCCGCGACCGCGAGATCACCGAGGACCTGTTCCAGGAGACCTTCATCAAGGTGGTACACACCCTGAAGCTGGGCAAGTACAACGATGAGGGCAAATTCCTGCCCTGGGTGATGCGGATCGCCCACAATCTGGTGATCGATCATTTCCGCCGGAACAAGAAAATGCCCATGGTGCGCAGCCATGAGGACCACGACGTGTTCGCCACGGTGGCGCAACCCGGCCTGAACGTCGAACAGCGCATGGTGAACGTGCAGATCGACGAGGACGTGCGCAAGCTGATCGACCACCTGCCCGAGGAACAGCGTGAGGTGGTGATCATGCGCACGTACATGGGCATGAGTTTCAAGGAGATCGCGGAGCACACCCAGGTCAGCATCAACACGGCGCTGGGCCGCATGCGCTATGCGCTGATCAACATGCGGAAGCTCATCAAAGCACACGACATCCATCTGGAGCGCGCTTAGTACTGCCAGGTGCATGTCCTTGAACGCCGGCCCGTAAGCCGGCGTTCACCTTTTAGAAGGTAATGGTCCTGTATTTCAGGTGTTTGGGTCCGCTGCGTGCGGATCTTGCCAGGGAACGCAATAGAATGTTGAAAAGGGTCGTTCTAGCACCAAACCCACCGAACCAGGAACGAATGCTTCACTCTACACTTCGCAAACGCGCCACGCGCAACCCCTCTCGCCGACCCTCCTTGGAACTTCAGCCCGGACCCCGCACGAGCACGATCAACGCCATTCTGAACTACAGCAAGGCATTGACCGTGGTGGAGGCACCCCCGCTGGGAAAGATCGCGGTCGTGCTGAATTGATCAACGGACATATCCCGAAAGAGCGAGCCCCGATCCGGGGCTTGCTTCGTTATGTGCGGTCACGCGAACATTTCGCGCCTCCCGATCACTGAACAGATCGGGCACTTCCGCAGGTCGTGTCCCTTAGCCGGGCAATGCTCACGACCGAAGTAGATGATGCGCAGGTGCAGGTCGGCCCATTCCTCCTTCGGGAAGAGCTTCTTCAGATCGGCCTCGGTGTGCTCCACGCTTTTGCCGGAGCTCAACGTCCAGCGCCAGGCGAGGCGGTGGATATGCGTATCCACCGGAAAGGCCGGCACGCCGAAAGCCTGCACCATCACCACGCTCGCGGTCTTGTGGCCGACGGCCGGTAGCCTCTCCAAGGCCTCCACGTTCGCAGGCACCTGGCCACCATGTTCATCCAGCAGGATCCGCGAGAGGCCATGGATACCCTTGCTCTTCATCGGGCTCAACCCGCACGGGCGGATGATCTCCTGGATCTCCTCCACATCCAGCTTCACCATCTGCTGCGGGGTGCGCGCTTTCGCGAACAGCAGCGGTGTGATCTCGTTCACCTTCTTATCCGTGCATTGCGCACTGAGCACCACAGAAACGAGCAGGGTATAGGGATCCTCGTGGTCGAGCGGGATGCGCGGATGCGGGTAGAGATTGGCCAATGTCGCAGCGACGAAGGCAGCCTTCTCCTTTCGGGACATGGATGGAGCAGAGGTTGACGGCACGCGCCAAAGGTGCGCACGCACTGTGGTACCGAGCGGGGGAACCGCTTGGGTTTATTCGGTCTTCGGCAGCGCGCGCCAGGTGTAGCTCTTCTGCACGATCTTCCAGGCCCCTTCGTACTTCAGCAGCAGGAAGTAGTCGGTGAAGACGCGCCAACCCGGGATCACGATCTCCGCCTTCGCCATAGCCGCGTTGTGCTCGTGGTCGATGGAGATGATGCGGCCGATGCGGTTCGCCTTCTCGCCGGGTTTCACGTTGGCGATGTACTTCTCCCCGGAGCGGATCATCAAGCTATCCTCTTCGGTCACCGTGTACAGCTTGAAGTCCGGATGGAAGGCCTTGCGCAACCGCTCCGGTTCGCCGTTGGCTGTGCCTTCGATGTAATCCATCAACGTCGCCGTGATCTGCTCAATGTCCGAAGTGTCGCTTTGGGCGCGGGTAGCCGTGGCTACGAGAATGAACGATGCGAGGGTGAGCGGTAGTAGCGCTTTCATGCGTTGGATAGGTTGGTGATCATTGCCAAGTCCGGTCGCGTTCTGCCAAAGCTGCCGGATCCGAGGCGCCGCCACACAATAACCGCACCGCCATTTTTCACCCAATGGCCGCCTCCTCCCTCATGGTCATCACCAGACGAAGGTGTGCGCCGCTGAGCCTTTCACAAACGTATGCGACCGCGTCGGCAACTTCTCACCCTCCACATGCACCAGGTTCTGCTGCTCCATGAAGACATCCTGTAGCAACGTGTTGGAGACCATCAGATCGTTCGGGGTGAAGATGCCTTCCACCTGTAGGTAGCAGTAGAGCGTTTCGCCGTCCAGCTCCTTGCCGATCCACTTCCAGATGAGTTGGTGGTCTTCCTGGAACAAGGTGAGGTGCTCCAAGAAGTAGCGGTTCAGCAGGCTATCGGCCTTGGGATATTCCGCGGCCGAGCCGAGCTTCAATTCGACACGATCGCTCAGCGCGTGCTCGATGTCGTGGGCGGTCATCCGCCAGGTGAGGTCCAGCGTCTGTGTCTCCGGCTTGTGACGGATAGTGAGAATGGAAACGAAGAAATCGTGCGGCGCGAAGAATGCCAAGGTGGCAAGGAGGACAAGCGACTTCATGGTACAAAAGTGCGAAGGGCGCCCGAACGGTCGCCCTTCGCATGGGTGAGGATGTTCTTCGTCCTACCGTCCCGATCATCCCCACTGGCGATCGTATTGGCTCTTCCCGCATACGAGGCCCGCAAGTCTCACGGCACCTGCTCCGTTCTCACGCTTGTGGGCACAGTGCCACCGATGTTCACCAGGATGGGATCGCGATCGTTGGCGCTACCTGCGTATTTCACAACGCCGTTCAGGTTGCAATCTTCGACATGGTAACCCACCACGGTACTCGTGGGGACGAGGCCGCCCACGCGCACCAGGATGGGGTCGCGATCGTTACCGGAGCCGGCGTATTTCAGGTTCCCATTGTTCACGGTATTGCCCATCCAGAGCGCCTTGATCGTTCCGCCGTCCACGTCCTTGCGCGCGTTGGTGCCGTAGGTGGTGAGCGCAGGATCCGTGAACTGCACGATGTTCACGTTGGAACTGCCCAAGGCCAGGGGCGTGGCGGTCATGCACCCCAGGTGGTTCCGGTGCCGCACGCTCACGTAGTAATTGCCGGGGGCCGCGCGGAAGGACAGCGGGGAGATCCCGTCATTGCCCACCACATGCAGGTCGCGGGTGACCAGTCCCGCGTGCGAATCCACGATCACGCTGGGGTTCGCTTCGCTGCGCAGTTCCACCAATACCCAATCTACAGGTGCCTGGTCGCCGGTCCTGTTCAGCACCAATGGGAACAGCGATTCGCCACCGAAGGGGTAGGAGGTGAAGCCCAAACCGGTGTACGGCTCGAAGCTGGGCAGCAGGCCCGCTACGCGCAGGTCGTCGCGCATGAGGCCGAGGGCGGGGATCATGGCGCCTTCCAGGGCCACGCTCACATCGATGGCAACGCCGCTGGTCTCTATCTGGATGTCGTCCAGGTAGAGGTTGTTGCCCCAGCCGTTGATGCCGATGAAGCGGATCGCGATGCGCTGCCCATCGTATATGCTCAGGTCGATGTCGTGCAGTTGCCAGTGGCTTTGTACGAGCGGTGTCCACGGCTCCGTGGTCACGGGCGCGGTGCCCAATGCGGCACCGGTTGCGGTATAGATGGTGTTCCAGAAAGCTCCGCAAACACTGGTGACCTCCACGCGCAGGCCATCATCGAAGCCCTGGCCGTAGGGGGCATAGGCATGGTAGAATTTCAAGCGGGTGTTCGCGTTGCCCGCCAGGTTGATCGTCGGTGTGATCAAGCGGTCCTCCTGTCCGGGAGCGTTATAGAGGTAGTAGTTGATCTTGTAGGCATGCCCCTGCGGATACGTAGGATCCTGAAGGGTGCCTACGTTGTCCCAGGTAACCGCTTGATCCGGGTTCTCCACCCGCCACGCCCAGGGCACATCCAGCTGGCTTTCGCCATGTTCCAGGATCGGCGGCGCGGTATCGGTGGCCACCGGTGTGATGAAGTTCTCGATCGTTCGCGTGTTGGTTCCATTCGCGTCGGTAACGGTGAGGGTAACATCGAAGGGTTCGTAGCCGGCGAAGGTGACCACCGGGTTTCGCACATAGCTGTACTGTGGATTCCCGCCGGGGAAGTACCATTCCCAGAAGGCGCCGTTCTCCGAGAGCACGCTGTTGTCATAGAACTGCACCGGCGTTCCGCAGGCGGGTTCGCGGGTGATCGCGCAGAAATTGGCCACCGGTGATGACGGTGTTTCCAGATCGCTCTCCCACACGCTGTGGTCCGTGGCATTGCGGATCTTGCCCAGGCGGTAGTTGATCTTCAGCGACGTGGAGAAGGTGCTGAAGGGCAGGCCGGCATTGCGCAACACCCAGCCGGAGGTGGCCGTGCTGTAGTAGTACACCGCTCGCCGCGTACCGAGGTAGATGCCATCCGTCGTGCCGCGCGCGCGGATGATGTTGGTCGGTGTCTCATTGTTCAGCACGTTGGAGGTGATGTTCGTCCAGCTGCTGCCGCCATTGGTGCTTTTGAACACCATCTTCCCGTCCACGGCCTCTCCGGCAGAGACCCGCGCTGCCCAGATCGTGAGCGGTGCCGTTTCGCTCACGGCGATATCCCAGGGCACAAAGAGGTTGATATCCGGTGCGAGAACAGCAGCGCTCGGGGTGATCGCGTTCCAACTCTGCCCGCCATCG
Source organism: Flavobacteriales bacterium (assembly GCA_017987895.1). Taxonomy (GTDB): domain Bacteria; phylum Bacteroidota; class Bacteroidia; order Flavobacteriales_F; family PHOS-HE28; genus PHOS-HE28. The sequence goes on from JAGNSU010000039.1 coordinate 18,817, forward strand.
GCGCTGTGCCAGATCTCGGCCGGCGGGTCGCCCGGCAACCCCACCGTCTCGACGCAGACATAGAGATGCTCGGGGGCGCTGAAGGCGACCTGCACGTTGGTGACGCGCTTCAACCCACCGAAGGCCCTGACTTCCGTGAAGGTGGCGCCGTTGTCGTCGGTGCGCATCAACTTGTCGTCCTTGCCGAAGTAGCCCGTGAAGGCCAGGTTCGGGTGCCAGGCCACCTCGCTGTTGCGCCCGGGCTCAGGAGACGCGTTCGGCATGCTGGACCAGGGCAGGTTCACGTTGTTCACGGTGCGGTTGCCGCTGAGGACCTTGTAACCGTAGTCGGTCAGCATGCGCCTGTCGTCCTGCGGATGCACCATGCTGCGGTTGTTATCACCGCCATCGGTGCTCACCCATCCCGTGGTGTACACGCTGTTGTCCTTCAGCAAGGTGCCGTTGTGGTAAGTACCTCCTCCCATCACCTGCGCCCCCGTCCATCCGCCTGCACCGAATCCCCAGAAGGTAGTGCCCGCGATGCCGTTCATCCGCTTGTTGAAGGTGGTTCCGCCATCGGTGCTGTAGTAGATGCCGCCATCGCAGGCCACCCAGAGGTCGTTCCCGTACTGGCGGATATCATGCACGTCCGCATGGATGTAGCTCGCACCACCGCTGTTGTCCCAGCTGTTCGGGCAGGTGAAACTGACCCCGCCATCGGTGCTCACCCACCGCATGATGCCGCCCAGGTGCAGCTTGTTCACGTTCGCCGGATCGACGCAGAAGGCCACGTTGTAACCTTCCTGGCCTCCATCTCCAGTGCCGTCCGTGGCATAGCCCATGGGATTCATGTTGGTGGGCGAGGGCACGCCGCCCGGGCCCGTACCGCAGCACTGGAAGGTGAAGTTCGTACCGCGGTCCACGCTCTTGTAAACGCCGAACAGCCCGCTGCCACCGTTGGCCGTACCGGTGATCAGGGCGTATATCGTTCGGGGCGCCGCAGGTGTCACCGAGAGCTCCGCGCGGAGCATGGTGGTTGTTGAATCCTGCACGGGTGGTATGGGCCATCCGATCGGGAAATTGACCCAGGTCCCATTGCCGAAGGCGGTCCCGGACAGGAATTCCATGCGATACCATGTCTTGGTTTTGGCGGTGTTGGTGAAGACATCCCGTTTTACAACGTACACGGAATCCGGTGCTGACGGGCACAGTTCGATCTCCTGGAAATAGCCCGGGAGCTTGAGCGTGAAGGTGCTTCCACCGTTATTGCTGTACCACAGACCATCCGAACAAGCGGCGAGTACCAGGTTGCTGTTGCCGGGGCGTACCACGATATCCAGGATCTCCCGGCTGGCGGAATCCACGAAGGTGGGACCGCCCACTTCGTTCCAGGTGACCCCGCCATTGGTGGTCTTCATCAGGTCGGCCCTCAACCCGGCGTACGCCACGTTCTGGTTCACCGGGTCCAGTTCCACCGCCTGAACGAACTTGCCCATCAGGTTCTTCGTCACGTTCGTCCAGTTGAGCCCCTTATCCGTGCTCTTCCATACCCCGGCGGTGGCCGTTCCAGCGTAGAGCAGGTTGGGGTTCACGGTGCTCTGCTCCACCGTGTACACGTGTGCCGATCCCTGCGCGTAGCTCTTTGCGGCGGCGGTGTTGTCGTAGTCGAAGGGGCCGATGCATGTCCAGTTCACGGAACGCTCCGCGAGCAATTGCTCCGACGCATCCATGTAGTCCCGCAGTCCCTGGCGGTATTCATCACGCGCCACCGGATCCCGGGGCTCGGGGTCGTGGATCGCTTCGCGCACGAAGCGCTTGTAGTTCTGCGTGTCGCTGTTCTTCTCAAAACGATGCTCGCGGTAGTAGGCCTCGTACGCGCCGATCACCCGAAGCACGTCGGGATCCTCACTGTTCATCAGGCGTACCCATTCCGGCACCTCGCTCCACGTGCTCGTGGCAGCTCCTGATCCGCTGCGTTCCATTTCCTGCTCTTCTTCCGCCTCTTGTGCTTGTGCGCCCACCGTCATGAACGTGAGCGATGCGAGGATCAATGCGGTGCGTAGCATGGCCGTGGATTTGGAGCAACAAACCAACTCCCTTCACTGGGCGCCATCCATCGTTGGTTCCAATGAGCTTGAGGGCCGGGTATCATTGGTTCCAATGATGGCATCCGATCACCAGAGGCAAAGAAGAAGGGGTGAGCACGCGCCCACCCCTTTCTGATCACGTTGTTCTTCGCCTACTACATGAACCGCTTCTCCGCTCGTCCCCGGCCCCGCTCGGTGGGTCTTAGCCAGCCCCTTCGCAGCATAGCTTCGTACTCCTGTCGGAAATAGAACAACACCATGAAGCCCGCCAAGAACACCATCTGCCTATGGTACGACCGCGATGCCGAGGAGGCGGCACGCTTCTACGCCAGCACCTTCCCCGATTCTTCCGTGGGCGCCGTACACCGCGCGCCCGGTGACTATCCCGATGGCAAGCAGGGCGATGTGCTCACGGTGGAGTTCACCGTGATGGGCATATCGTGCATGGGGCTCAATGGCGGGCCCACCTTCACCCACAGCGAGGCGTTCTCCTTCCAAGTGGCCACCGTGGACCAGGCCGAGACCGATCGGTTGTGGAGCGCGATCGTCGGCAACGGTGGCGAAGAGAGCCAGTGCGGCTGGTGTAAGGACAAATGGGGCATCTCCTGGCAGATCACTCCCATTGTCCTCACCGAGGCCGTGACCGGTTCCGATGCTGCTGCCGCCAAGCGTGCCTTCGAGGCGATGATGAAGATGAGGAAGATCGACATCGCCGCGATCGAGAAGGCGCGGCGAGGTTGAGGGGCGCGTCTTTGGATCGCAGGGTTTTCGAGCCAGCGGCTCTTAGGCCTCCACCATCTCCAGCAGCGGGTAATCCGTGTAGCCTGCCGCACCCGGTGTGTAGAAGGTCTTCTGATCGGCTTCGTTCAGCGGGGCGTTCGTGCGGAAGCGTTCCACCAGATCGGGATTGGCAAGGAAGGAGCGGCCGAAAGCGGCCAGTTGACCAAGGCCCTGTTGGAGCGCGGCTTCCGCCTTCGCCCGGTCCAAGCCGCCGCTCACGATGATGGTACCGCCGAACGCGTCGCGTATCCCTTCCTTCGTATGGAGGGGCACTTCGGGCATGCCCATGGAACTGTGGTCCACGATGTGGATGTAGGCCAGCTTCAGTTTCCCCAGGCCAGCGGCCAACGCCACGAACTGCGCCTCCAGGCCGTCCCAGCTGGCCATGTCGCTGAAGCCCCCGAAGGGCGATAGCCGGATACCGGTATGCTCGGCACCGATCGCAGCCACCACGGCCTCGGCCACTTGCAGCGCGAAGCGGTTCCGGTTCTCCGGTGTGCCCCCGTACATATCGGTGCGCACGTTGGATGCAACGTTCAGGAATTGGTCGATGAGGTAGCCATTGGCGCCGTGCAGTTCCACGCCATCGAAACCGGCTTCCATGGCCATGCGCGAAGCGTGCACATATTCCTGGATGGTCTGGTCGATATCGTGTTGCACCATGGCTCGCGGTACGGGGTAGGGCTGGAGCCCTTCGCTATCGGTGAACATTTCCCCGCTCAGTTGAACGGCCGATGGGGCCAACACCTGCGCGCCCTTGGGCATGTTCGCCGGGTGCGACACACGGCCCGTGTGCATCAATTGCACGAAGACCCTGCCGCCCTTCGCATGCACGGCGTCGGTCACCTTCTTCCAACCGGCCACTTGCTCGCCACTGTACATGCCCGGTATGCGTGGATAGCCCAAGCCGTTCGGCGAAGGGGCCGTGCCTTCCGTGATCAACAGGCCCGCGTCCGCGCGTTGCGCGTAGTAGGTGGCCATCAAGTCGTTCGGCACGTTGCCAATGGCCCGCGAACGCGTCAAAGGGGCCAGCACGATGCGGTTGCTCAAGGTGATGGGGCCAAGTGCATGGGGGCTGAAAAGGTCTGCGGTGTTCGTGGGCATGTTCAGGGCGCAGGATCACTGCGTGGTTGGTTAGTGACAGGGATACGGCACTATCGCATCGCCGCGCCGTTCCCACTTGCCATGGACCTCAGATCAAGGACCGTTCAGCGATCCGCGTTGGTTGCGTGCGCGGATCGACGCGCGATGCGGGTGGTACCAGCTTGTTCAGCGGTCCTACAGACCAGTGGTTGAACGCAGGTACTGGCCGACATGAGCAGGGCCATGCTCAAAGTGGGCACCGCAGGGTACGGTCCTCCTCGCCGTGGTCTTCCTCGGTAAGGGATCCGGCTGCAAGCGGTGACTCGACCTGAAATGGGTTTGCACGAACGAGAGATCCTGCGCAGGTATGAAGGTGTGCGGCTCCGAGGCCGCAGGGTCCGCCTAACCGCGCACAGGCCAAGCACGGCGAGACCAGCTGCGGAGGTTTTCGTGAGGGGTGCGACTAATGGACACCCTGCGTGGGTCTAGCATGAACGTACATTCATCACCATGACAACGCTGGAACTTCTGCGCCAACTCGATTCCCGGTTAAAGGCTCTAGTCAGTTACACCGTGGATCAACCAGAAATCAAATCGAAGCTTTCCGCCGACACGCACGACCGCGTCTATTTCTCAATGGCGTTTGCACGCGTTGTGACAGGAAGAATGCTCTTGGAGTTCTTGGAGATTCGGCATGACGCATCAGGCCTTTGTGCTGACCCGCCGAAGACGAAAGGGAATGGCGTGCATGACCTGAAGATCTCCAAGTTCAGTCTCGCACCTGTGGACGTGAAGCTCTTGGGCGGCCCGAATTCAACAGTGCTGACGAAGTTCTATGCAGCTTCCCACAAGCTCGTGCACCTCACCGATGATCGCGATTTCGACCATGACCTCGACCCGGAGGTGAATCCTGCGATATCTCTGATTGTGAAACTTCTCTATCAGCATCTGTACAAGCCGCTCAAAGAACCAATGCTCCTTCCTGCGAGGTTCGTAGCGATAATGAACTCAGAACAACCTGGCTGGGACAGGTGAGCTCTAGTGCCGTGGTGTCCGCGTTAGCGATTGCAGCGGAAAGCCCGCAAGCCGAGAGGATCCTCGAAAGGACAAACGCGAACGCCGCAAGGCCTTCGTTCCCGAAGCCCCTGCGGCGTTCAACAGCCTTTCGCTACAAGCTCACCACACGAAGCGCTTCACTTGCCGCGCATCGCCATCGAGCGCTTGCACGGTGTAGGCACCGCGCGCGAATTCGATCATGGGCAGGTCCGTGCGGTCGGCGGTGATGCGGCCGGTGGCAAGCGTGCGGCCGGTGGCATCGAGGAGCAAGTAGCTGTGGCCGATCAGGGAGGCAGGGGTGAGCAGTTGCACGCCATCGGTGGTGGGCAGCAGGCGCAGGTCGGCGATGGTGGCGGATAGTACGCCGGTGCTCGTCTCGATGTTCACCGTATAGTCCTCGGTCTCGCCATAGTTCGCATCCAGGCATGCATTGCTCATGGGGCTGGTTGCGCAGCGCACGCGCATGCGCTTGCTGCCAAGCGTGGTGCCGGGCGGCACGGTGAAAGCCACGTCGTTCGTGCCGAACGGATCGGTGATGAGAGCCCAGCCGAGCGACTCGCCAGCATCATCGAAGTCGTTGTCGTTGTTGTAGTCGATCCACGCGGAGTAGGTGTCGCCAACATATTCACCGCCGGTGATCGTGAGGGTTGCAGGTTGGCCCACGATCAGTGTGGTGCTTTGCGCCGTGTAGTCCTGGTAGGCCACACCGAACGCGCTGCCGGTGCCGGTGTTCTGGATCGTGCCCAGTTGCACGCCATCGATGAAGTCGCCATCGGTGGTCCATTGGTTCATGAACGGAATGCACGGTCCGTTGGGGTCTTCCACTACCACCACCCAATCCAAGATCTGGCCGTAGGGCTGATCATCGCATGGATCCACCAACGGGAAGCCGGCATCATCGTTCGCGCGCAAGCGCATGAAGTGCTGGCCGGGGATGCAGTTGGGCGGCAACGGGTAGACCATCGTGATGGGTTCACCGGCGACCGTACTGGTGTAGATGAGGGGTTCTTCGTTCGTGTCGAAGAAATCGCCATCGTCGTTCATGTCCATGCTCAGCCGATAGGTCTCGGGTGAGTAGGACCCTGCTGTGAAGCTGATGGTGATGGAACTGCCCGCGTCGTAGTGGTACGGCGTGGCACCCCACGCTATGTAGTAGGGGAACTCCGTTTGCGCCGCATAGGCATCACCTTCTATCGTCATGTCGGTGAAGCCATCACCGAGCTGTGTGCCATAGCCTTGGAGCGGTAGGCAGGGCCAACCGCTACGCTCCACGGAGAGTGTGAAGTCCACCGCGCTGCCGAAGTCGCTGGGATCGCATGCGCCCACGTTCGCATCGGTGTGCGCCAAACGCATGCGCGCATAGCCCACGTAATAGAGGTCCGGGGTAATGTCGAAGGTCACTTGCGCGAAGCCCGTGCCCACCGGCAGGCTGCCGATCAGTTCGAAGCCACTGCCCCAACTCACCCAAGCGCTGAGGTAGCCTGATGCGGCCGAGCCGCCGAACACCGTGAGGGTGCTCGTAGCGCCCGACTGCAAATGCGCGCCAATATGGGTGGCATCGGTGTACCCGCTTGGAGCCGGGACCGGTCCGTAGGACATACCGGCCAATTGTACTTCGCTGATGTAATGGCCTTGGCTCGCTTGTGCGCCGTAGAGGGGGATGCACGTTGAGCCGTCGTCGATCACGATCGTGTAGTCCTCGGTCTCGCCATTGAAATAGGTGCCGCATGCATCATCGGGTGTGCTGCCGTCGGCAACCATCACCCGCATGGTGGTATAGCCTGTGCGCGCGTTGGCAGGTATCGTCACGTCCAACGTGGTTGTTTGGACCCCTTGGTTAAGTATGGTCGCCTGGGCGAGTAGTTCGTTCGGTTCGAAGTTGAGATCGCCATCCAGGTCCACCCAGATCGCATATTCATCAAAAACGCCACTGGGTCCGGAGGTGATGGTTGCGGTATAGGTGCCTCCCGGCGCGGTGGAAGTGATGAAGCCAGGGCCGCTGTGGCGGTAGTCGCTGTAGGCCGCGCCACCCTGTGCACCGGACCCGATGTTGTTGATGGTGCCGAAAACGAAACCATCGATGTAATTATTGAAGATGGTGCCGAAGCCATACACCGGTATGCAGGGCGAGCCATCGTCGATCACGATCGTGTAGTCCTCGGTTTCGCCATGGGCATCCCCTCCGCAACCATCGACCGGTGGGTCAGCGTTAGTACACGTCACGCGCATGCTGGTGTAGCCCGTTGGCGCGTTGGCTGGTATCGTCACATTCACCAGAGTTGTCTGGACACCTGAGCCAGCTGTCATGGCCTGGGCGAGCAGCTCGTTCGCCTCGAAAACGAGATCACCATCCAGATCCACCCAGATGGTGTACACATCAGCGCCTCCAGTGGTTCCGGACAGGATCGTCGCGGTATAGGTGCTGCCCGGTTGTACGGTGGTCATGTAGTCCGGACCGCTGTAGCGCCTGTCGGTGTACGACCACGTATCAGGCACGCCGGACCCTGTGATGTTGATGCTGCCGAACTGGAATCCATCCATATGGTCGCCGTATTGGTTACCCAAAGGGAACACCGGAATGCACGGCGCGCCGTTGTCGATCACCAGGGTGTAGTCCTCGGTTTCGCCCCAGTTGTATGACCCGCATGCATCGTTCGGTGCTGCAAAGCCGGGGACGCACATCACCCGCAGACCCGTGTAACCATTCAGCGCATCCGCAGGGATCTCCACGTTGACCAATGCGACCTCGTTCGGGACAATGGTGGTGGTCAGGAGGATCTGCTCGTTCGGTTCGTAGTCGAAGTCATGGTCCAAGTCCACCCAGATCGCATAGTATATGCTATCCCCGTCGATCGGGATCACTGGACCTGCGGTGATGGTGACCGGATAGCTGCCACCCGGTGTCACTGAAGAGATGCTGTTCGGTCCGGAGTTCTGGTAGTTCGTGTAGCCGGGCACCGGTGTGGAGCCTGATCCCACATTGTTGATGGTGCCCAGGATGAAGCCATCGATGTAAATTCCGGAGGGCAATGCATATGACGGTTGGCAGTAGGGCTGTGCGAGCATCGCTAGTGGTTGTAGCACGTAGCCGAGGAGGAGAAGGCGGAGAGACGTTTTCATGGGTAGTGGTCTATGTTGCCAGCGGTGGAATCCGACGGTACAAACGAACTCCGCGCGGTGGCGGGCATCAATCGTTGTTTCCAATGAGGTCGAGGGGCGG
>JAGNSU010000155.1 GCA_017987895.1 Flavobacteriales bacterium
CGACCTGGAAGGCGCCTTCACCCGGCTGTTGAACGGAAAAGGAGAGATGCTCTCCAGGCAGTGCGGCTGGCAGAACGAAGGCGTAGCGCCAGTGTCGCCATGACGGCGAAGCGGGAAGGTCGTTCATCACGAAGGCCAAGCGGACCCGATCCGTACCGTCACTTCCCATGGTGCAGACGATCAATGCATCGCGGCTTGCGCCTGGAGCAAAGTCGCGGCGACGTAACGATGCTTCGACGAAGAGCGTGCGACCATCCGGAAGCATGTCTTCCCGGATCCGTAGCACCGGACCCGTGGGAAGCGCCCGATCCACCAAGAACGATCCGTTCACACTATCTCTATTCTGCCAATGCGTCAATGTGCCTGGCGGAGGCCCCTCCGCGAACACCGTATCCATCCCGCACGGTGCGTAAGGTGCCGGCTCGAAGTCGCCACCTAAAGAACGCCGCCACTGCGGGCCCATTCGCAAGAATACGGCGCTCCACTTTTCGCGGTCCATGTTGAAGGGATGGAGAATACCGACTTGATACTGCCAGGCTTGGAAACATTGCAGTAGGCACAACAGGGTGATCACTACGAGCATGATCCGCCAAACCATTGGACGCAGCGCACCAAGGAGGACGGCGATGGGTAGGGCCAACACGGCCAGGTGATCCAGGTAGGGACGCGGTCCGTAGCTGTCGCCATAGATCCAGTTCCACCAAGCGCTGGTGACATAGCAGAGCACGGCGAAGTACACGGAGGCCCAGGTACTCGCTTTCCGCGATCGCCGGCCCAGTGCGACAAGCCCGGGAAGCACGAGCAATAGCAGTGGCCAAAAGAAGAACAAGCCCTTCTGCGCGCCGAAGAGGCTGCGGAACAGTTCGGGATGCGCCCAATTGAAGCCTTCACCGGGGTAAGGCCGTACGAACCAATGGCCGCACTGTAAGTACCACAGCAACGGTTGTATGCAGAGGATCAACACGAGCAACACGGCAGCATGTGATAGTCCCCGTCCATCCGCAGCGAGCAACCATGCGCGGATCGTTCGTGGATGTCCCATCGTCACCATGGGCAGTGCCAACAGCACGATCGCGTTCGTGGGGCGGATCAACACGACGAGTCCGAAGGCAAAACACGTAAGCAGGATCGCACGTGGTGCAGCGGTACACCATGCCTTGCGTGCGGTAGCGAGCAGCACCGCGATCATCGCGAAAGAATACACGTGCGACATGCTGGGCGCCATGAGGGCATAGTACCCGAGGCCCGTACCCAAGGGAAGCAGAACCAATGTGACAGCCACCGCACGATCCGCAACGCCGAGATCGTGCAACAACCACCGAACGCGTTCCAAGCCGAGCAGGAGAAAGCCCAAACCGCACAAAGCGATGGCCACGGAATGATGCGGAGTGAGCGTATCACCTTGGATGCCCGAGAGCCAACGCACCGCATGGGCGATCAGCACGAAAGGTGCCTCTACTAACGCAATGCCTGCGGGATACTTGATCACCTGCCCGGTGCCAGCAGGCACCAGATGATCAGGCCGTGCGACGGGTGGGCTGAGGGTTCCGTGCAACAGCGGCGACGTGAGATAGGCCGCATACCCCTCGCCATCACTGTAGAGGGTACTGCGCCAAGCTCCACCGTCATGGCCCACAATGCGCCAGCGCACCGAAGCGAAGAGCGCCAATAGGCCGATCAAGATCAGCGTGCGGCGCGACAGCCGCCCATTCCCGGGCATCCGGCCAAAGGTATCCGGGGTCTTGTGGCAGCCTCTACTTTAGCGGCCCTTTCCGCCTTGGCGGATACGACCGGGCCCATAGCTCAGCGGTCAGAGCAGGGGACTCATAATCCCTTGGTCGCAGGTTCAAATCCTGCTGGGCCCACCATTTCGCGAGCGCGAACAGCGACGTGCCCGGCTCAATACGGTACGGCCGCCCAGACCTTCATACACAGGTCGTCCAGTAGCAGGCGGCAGCGCTCTTCCTGGTCCCAGAAGTAGAAACCTACTTTCTGTCCGGCTTCCAACGGAGGTAGCGGGATGGCGTAGCAGAGGCGGGTCCAGGTGCTATCCGTTCCTCCTGGGAGCAGATTCATACGGAACGGCTCGTAGTAGGCCATGCTGCCGTCGGGCCGCTCCACACTGGCGATGCCGGTCATGTGGAACGAATCGCCGGCCTTTTCCTCGTAGCGCATCACGCTTACTTCCAATTGCAGCGCTCGGCCCAGCGGCAGCTCACCCGCCTGTGCGATGAAGGCGGTGCCGTACATCGTGCTGTCGAACACACACACATGGCTTTCGCTGTATGCTTCTGCCCGCTCCTCCACGCGACCGCCTTGCCACAAGCGACCCGGAGATCCGAAGTCGTGGTACTCCTTCACCACGAGCTCCATGCCGTTCGGGTTGAAGGGACGCGCCTGGTAGTTGCCTCCGAGGCGATCGTAGGAGGAAGGATCGTATCGCCCGAAAGCCCACGCGTACTTGTTCCGGTCCATGCTCTCGTGGTGGAGGATGCGATGACGATACTGCCAGAACTGGAAGAGATGGAGCGCGATGCACGATACCATGAAGATCCGCGCCACCATCCAAGCTTTCGGTCGTGCGGTGTTCAGCACCAGCGCCCACGGAAGTGCGACCACCACAAGATGCTCGATGAAGACCCGGCTGCCGAAGCCGCTGCCGTAGTACCAGATCCACCAGCTCGCGATCACGTACGTGTTCACCGCCCAGTATATCGCCGCCCAAATGGAACGCGTGCGGTCCTTCCACCACAACAGAGGCACAGCCAGCGCGGCCAGCAGCAGCACCGGAGCCCATAGGAACAGCCCCCGGCGGAAACCGAACAATACGCGGAAGATCTCCGGCCTGTCCCAGTGGAAGCCTTCGCCCAGATAGCCCCACTCGATCCAACGCCCGGTTTGTGCATGCCAGAGGATCGGTTGTACCGCCACCAATGCGAGCGCAGCGGCCGCAGCACATACGAGGATCAGCGGTCGCTTGAAGATCCGCATCAGCATGGGCCAACTGCCCTTCCCCGCGACCACCGGGATGGCGAGCAGGACAAGGCCGTTCACCGGACGGATCAACACGATGAGCCCGAAGACAGCACCGAGCGCAATGGTCCAGCGCACATCGTCGCCGCGTTCCAGTCTGTGTACCAGCAGCACGAAAGCGCTGAAGGCCACGAACGAATACACATGCGACCAGCCCGGCTGGAGCGAGGCGTATTGCAGTAACGGTGTGGCCAGGGTCAACGCCACTGCGATCCAGGCGATCACTGACTCGCGGATGCCCAAACCGAGAAGTAACGCACGCCACAGCAGCAGGCCCAGCAGCACATATACCAAGCCGCCCACGCCGATCATCACATGTTCCCAGAAGCTGTGGCCATCCTTCGCTGCGGCCGGATCCATCAAGGCCAACGCATGGCCGATGCCGAACCACGGCGCCATCATCACCGCCGTGCCGGCGAAATACTTGTTCAGGGTGCCATGAGGCGTTCGGTGTACATAGGTGCCATCCGCCTTCTCGTGCCCGAGGTCCTGGTTTATGAAGATCGCGACCAGGTAGCCGTAGTAGCCGCGTACATCGCTGCGCACGATCTCCTTCCAGTCCGCGCCGCTGTTGCCGTGCCATAGCCATCGCACCTGCACCACGCTGAGCAGCGCGATCACGAGCGCGATGGCCACCAAGGAGGGCTGGGATCGGAGCGGATTCCGCATGCTGTTGGAGCAGGGTCGGCAAAGGTGCAATTCCCCGGCATCTATCTTGCGCGCCGCAACCACGGTCAAGCGCAAGGGACCGGGAGCAATGGGAAGAGTCATCGTTACCGGCGGGGCCGGCTACATCGGTTCGCATACCGTCGTGGAATTGGCCGCGGCCGGACGTGTGCCCGTGCTGGTCGACGATCTGCGCAATTCCCAGGAGCGCGCGTTGGAAGGGCTCGCGCAGTTGCTCGGGCATGCCCCGGAGATCCATCGCATCGATTGCGCCGATCAGGCGGCCCTGGAACGCGTGTTCGCCAGAGGCGATGTGGATGGGGTGATCCACTTCGCGGCCGAAAAAGCGGTAGGCGAGAGCGTAGCCGAACCGTTGAAGTACTACACGAACAATATCGGTTCGCTCACAACATTGCTCGCCGTGATGGAGCGGCACGGCGTGCGCAAGTTGGTGTTCTCCAGCTCGTGTACCGTGTACGGCCAGCCCGAAAAGCTACCCGTCGATGAGAACGCGCCGGACCATCATCCGACCTCCCCCTACGGCTTCACCAAGGTGGTGTGCGAGCAGTTGCTTCGCGATGTCTGTGTGGCCGATCCCGCCTTCCGTGCGGCATTGCTGCGCTACTTCAATCCCATCGGCGCGCATCCCAGCGCGCATATCGGCGAACTTCCGCTCGGTGTGCCGAACAACCTGGTCCCCTTCGTCATGCAGACCGCCGCCGGCTTGCGCGACCAGCTCGTCATCCACGGCGACGATTACGACACGCCCGATGGATCGTGCGTCCGCGACTACATCCATGTAGTGGACCTTGCCCAGGCGCACGTGAAGGCGCTGGCGATGCTCGAAGAGGCGAATGCTCCACAGTGCGATGCCTTCAATCTCGGCACCGGCCATGGGCATAGTGTGATGGAAGTGGTGCGCACTTCGGAAGAAGTGATCGGCAAGAAGTTGCCGTATACCATCGGCCCACGCCGCGCCGGTGACGTGGCCAGCGTGTACGCCGACGCTACCAAGGCGCACAAGGTGCTCGGCTGGACCGCCCAACTCGGCCTGCGCGATGCGCTGGAGGATGCGTGGAGGTGGCAGCAGCGGTTGGGGGTGTGACCGCCCATTACTGCTTGAGTTAACTAGCTTTCCGCTGCGTCATGAATATGCTCGGACAAAGAGTGGCGGCGGAATCTCACGATATGAGCGAAGATGGCTGGATGCTTGTTCCACGAATACGTGCGGCCTTGTCGCAGGCGCGCCCTGGTTACAAGCGCATTCGAATAAGTGTAGCCGATAAGGCGGTTTGGGAACAGAGTTCGAACGGGGAACAAGTGCTAGTTCGGTGGCTCTGCTGGAGCGTGTCTGACGAATCCGGCGAGATCGTGGCACCCACATTCGAAGTTCTATCCGAAGTTGTGACTAGAGAGCGTCTCGCAGAAGAGTTGCCCAAGATGTTTCCAGGAGTCGTTGTTGTTGTCGACGGTGACATTGAGTCATAACACATTCCTATCGACGAGCTAGCTTACCTCGTCAGAGTACGCGCGTTCAGAGTACATCATTCCAGGTGCTGCGCACAGTGCTTCGTTCATAAGGCTCTTCGCGTAGCAAAGCACGCGACGCGTCGTCCCGCTAGCTTGCCCTCCACAACCGCTTGCGAATGCCCGCTGAACGCTCTTCCAGCAACGTGCTTCTCCTGGTGCTGCTCGGCGCCTTCTATGCCATCTTCGGTGCGGTCACCTGGCTGAACGGGGTGCTGATCCCCTACTTGAAGATCGCCTGCGAGCTCACGTTGGAGCAGGCGTTCATGGTCACCTTCGCGTTCTACATCGCCTACACGGTGATGGCGCTGCCCAGCTCGTGGGTGTTGAAGCGCACGGGTTTCAAAGGCGGTATGGTGCTCGGCTTGTTGGTGATGGCACTGGGGGCCTTGCTCTTCATTCCGGCCGCGAATTCACGCACCTACGAACTGTTCCTCACCGGCCTGTTCGTGATCGGCACAGGCCTCACGTTGCTGCAAACTGCCGTGAACCCCTACGTCACGATCATCGGTCCGCTGGAGAGCGCGGCGAAGCGGATGAGCATCATGGGCATCTGCAATAAGGTGGCCGGGGTGTTGGGTCCTATCGCATTGGCCTCCATTGTGCTGAAGGATGCGGATGCGTTCGTACAAGGGCTTGCCTTGTTGGATCCCACTCAACGTGCGTTGGAGCTGGATGGTCTCGCGTCGCGTGTGATCCTGCCCTACGGCGTGATGGCCGCTGTGCTGGTCGTGCTGGCGATCGCGGTATGGCGCTCGCCTTTGCCGGAGATCGCCGATGAAACCGAAGCTACTCATGCGGATGCCACGGCGGATACGCGCAGTATCCTCGGTTTCCCGCACCTAGTGCTCGGCGTGATCGCGCTCTTCCTCTATGTGGGCGTCGAAGTGATCGCGGGCGATACCATCGCCACCTACGGACAGAGCCAGGGCATCCCACTGGACCGTTCCAAGTACTTCCCGGCGTTCACGCTCACTGCGATGGTGGTGGGCTACTTGATCGGCATTGCGACCATCCCGCGTTTGCTTTCACAAGCGAAAGCGCTGTTGTGGTCGGCGTTCGCGGGGATCGCGATCAGCCTCCTGGTCGTCTTCACGCACGGCTATGCGAGCGTGCTCGCCATCGCTTTGCTCGGGTTGGCGAACGCATTGATGTGGCCCGCCATCTGGCCGCTCGCCATCGAAGGACTGGGACGCCATACCAAGACGGCCTCCGCATTGTTGATCATGGCCATCGCCGGCGGTGCGTTGCTGCCGAAGGTGTACGGGATGCTCGTAGGAACGCACTATGCACCGTTGCTAGGCGACCGCGCAGCCTACTGGATGCTGGTGCCGAGCTACATGTTCATCGCGTGGTACGCGTTGCAGGGGCACCGACTGCGTCGCTGGAGCTGAGCCTCCCACTAGGAGAGAACCGCGATGAACACGGATGGACGCGGATGCCTCACTGCGGTTCAGAGCGACCAATCCGAAACGACGCAACCGTAGGTACACAGGAAGCCGAGCGCTGCGCCCGCATGGATCTGACCCGGCGTATGGTCGCTCACCAGCAGACGTGCGGTACCCAACGCACCGGCGATGATGATAGCAGCGGCGAGCGCGATGAAGGGAAAGGGATCATGCAAGGCCAGCAGGCCGGTGAAAGCACCCACCGCACCACCGATGCCCACCATGTGCGCACTGATCTTCCATACCAGGGTGATGGCGGTGGTGAGAAGGAGCGCGAGCAGCACACCGGAGAAGAGCGCATACGTCGCCGGATGGTGCATGGTGCGATGCAGCAGATAGAGGCACATGCCGGTGTAGA
>JAGNSU010000156.1:0-4169 GCA_017987895.1 Flavobacteriales bacterium
TCGTTCGCCCTGAGCGCCCTCTTCCTCGGTGCCATGGCACAGGACAATGCCAAGCCCGTAGGCGGCACCGGCCCCCAGATCACCCTCGACAAGGAAGTGCATGACTATGGCACCATCGCCAACGGCGCCAACGGGACCTGCGAGTTCACCGTAACGAACACCGGCGACCAGCCCTTGATCATCACCAACTGCAAAGGGAGCTGCGGCTGCACGGTCCCGAAGTGCGATACCGCTCCGGTGAAACCCGGCCAAACGACGGTCATCACGGTGAAATACGACACCAAGCGCGCCGGCCCGATCAACAAGAACGTGACCATCAGCAGCAACGCTACCAACGCCCCTGAAAAGGTGGTGCGCATCAAGGGTACGGTGGAAGCCGGTCCCGAGACGCCCGCTTCGCCGGTGAAGGAACAGAGCCCAATGGCTCCCGTGGAAAAGTCCACGACCAACTAGGACGAGGAACGACCTCCGATCATCGAAGCCCTGCTCCCCGGAGCGGGGCTTCGTCGTTCGTACCGATCTTCGCGCCTGATGCCGCTCCGGCTGGATCGGTAAACCTCTCTCGACGACCATGCCAGCGATATCCACCAAGGGCAAGCAGATGCCCGCCTCGCCGATCCGCAAATTGGTGCCCTTCGCGGAGGCCGCCAAGAAACGCGGGGTGCAGGTGCTCCATCTCAACATCGGTCAACCGGATATCCGAACCCCGGAGGTCGCCCTGGACGCCATCCGTCACATCGACCGCACCGTGATCGAGTACAGCCATTCGGCAGGTTTCGAGAGCTACCGCAAAGGGCTCGCCGCCTACTATGCCGAACACGGCATCCACGTTACGGCGGAACAGATCATCGTGACCAATGGGGGCAGCGAGGCCCTGCTCTTCGGCATGATGGCTTGTTTTGAACCAGGCGATGAAGTGATCATTCCGGAGCCCTACTACGCCAACTACAACAGCTTCGCCCTGGCCGCCGGTGTCAAGGTCGTACCGGTTCGATCCACGATCCAGGAAGGCTTCGCGCTACCCCCGATAAGCGCTTTCGAGGCATTGATCACCCCACGCACCAAGGGCATCCTGATCTGCAATCCCGGCAACCCCACGGGCTACCTCTACAGCAGAGCAGAGTTGGAAACGCTACGGACGATCGTGCTCCAACACGACCTGTACCTCTTCGCGGACGAGGTGTATCGGGAGTTCTGCTACGATGGCGCGCAGCATGAAAGCGCGATGACGTTGCCGGACCTGGAACAACACGCCGTGCTGATCGACAGTGTGAGCAAGCGCTATAGTATGTGTGGCGCCCGGGTGGGGGCCTTCATAACACGCAACGCGGAATTGTACGCCACGGTGCTGAAGTTCGCCCAGGCCCGCCTCAGCCCGCCCACCTTCGGGCAGATCGCTTCGGAGGCCGCGCTTCGCACCCCCAAGAGTTATTTCGCGGAAGTGAACGAGGAATACCGCCAACGCCGGGACATTCTGGTGGATGGGCTCAACACGATACCTGGAGTGACCTGCCCGAAACCGAAGGGCGCCTTCTATTGCGTGGCCGAACTCCCCGTTGACGATGCCGACATCTTCTGCCAATGGTTGTTGGAATCCTTCAGCCATGGTGGCCACACCGTGATGATGGCCCCTTGCAGCGGGTTCTACGCCCATCCATCCACCGGAAAAAAGCAAGTACGGCTGGCGTACGTACTGGAGCAGGACAAACTGAAAAATGCGGTGGAATGCCTGCGGGCCGCCTTGATCGCGTACCCAGGGGCCGTGTCACACTCCGCGCCGAGCATCGCCGCTTCCCGATAGCACTTACCAGGCGACGGGGCCGTTGGATCCCCTTTCGCCGGTTGAAAAAAACCTTCGGTCGGGAATTGACCTGGGTTGGTCGATACCCGTAGTTTAGCTACTGGGTTGGTGTACAGGATCAGTTGGTTCCATCGCTCATGAGCAAAATTCACCGCCCCGGGGCGGATCATGTAGGGTCGTTGCGCTCGGTCGCCATCCTGCGTAGGATGGCTATTGTACTGATGACCAGTGCGTTGTCATTCTGCGTTCGGGCGCAAGCCCCAACCCTCCATCACTACACGGCATTGATCGCACCGGTCGTTCCCGGCCACTCGCCGAAACCGATGATCGGTGAACTGACCGAATGGCTGGTGGGCGCCCAGATCGGCTACGTCCAGCCGGATGGCCGCTTGGATCTTACGACCGTTGCCACCTTCACGCTGATTGAGCTAAGGGCGCATGTGGAACCACATGGATTCCTCGTATTGTCCTTGAACGGAGAGACACACGAGCAAACCATCGGGCGCGCTTCGGTCGGAATTCCGGTGGGAATGGTCGCGGCCGACAGTGCGGCCATGGAGCCTTTGGACGATGCGGCCAGGGCAAAGGC
This sequence comes from Flavobacteriales bacterium, assembly GCA_017987895.1. GTDB lineage: Bacteria > Bacteroidota > Bacteroidia > Flavobacteriales_F > PHOS-HE28 > PHOS-HE28. Next base: position 2,391 of record JAGNSU010000156.1, read on the forward strand.
CGCTTGGATCGAGGCGCACCCGGATGTGTATCGCGGGATGCTGGAGAACGGTTCAGCCGGTGATCATGCGAAGTGAACCAGTTCCATATCGCTCGGTGTTCGGATCGTCCGTCCTTGTCGCGTGCTTGGTCCTCATCTCCTTGAACACCGCAGCGCAAACCGCGACGGATGCGTGTGGTACCGGAGCAGGTAGCAAGTACACCGTGAACACTTCCTGCGTGTACTCCGCCTTCAATAAACCGGCGGCGTTCACTCCGAACTATCCCGCAACGGGGTGTAACGGCTCGAACAACGATGATGCGTGGGGGTGGTTCACAGCTACGTCGACCACCACTACGATCTCCTACAACACCGTCACGTTCGGTGCTGATCCGATCATCCATGTCTACTCAGGCACTTGTGCGGCGTTGGTACAAGTGGGTTGCGTGGATGCCACTGGTGCCAGCATTATCGGTGTCACGGAAACCCTGACCATCACGACGGTGATCGGACAGAACTATTTCGTGCGGATCCAGAACTATGCTGCCAACGCAGGCTTCAACGGACAACTTTGCGTTTGGAGCCCACCGCCGCCGCCCTCCAATAACAACTGCCCAGGGGCGATCGCCTTGCCGGTGCTCACCACCTGCACCATGCTACCGTTCACCAATGCTGGTGCCACGGCATCGGGCACCACGCCAGCGCCCACTTGTAGCACAGCACCCACCACGGATGTCTGGTTCACTTTCACCGCCCCCGCCACCGGCGAAGTGCATATCGAGACACAGGCCGGCAGCCTCGGGGATGCGGCCATGCAGCTCTACTCCGGTTCTTGCGCAAGTCCCGCACTGGTGCCCGGCGGATGCAATGACGATGAAGATCTTTTCTCTGGTTTGTTCATGCCCGAGTTGGACTTCCGATGTGCCCCGCTCATCCCCTTCGCCACCTACTACATCCGCGTTTGGGGCTACGGCGGCGCTACAGGCACCTTCAGCATCTGCGTGAGCGGGTCCTCCATACCCGCCGCGCAACCGGAAGATTGCGAAGGGGGCGTGACCATTTGCGGGGACGCCTCGATCACCAACAATGCCGACTTCACCGGCTGTGTCGCCGATCTGACGACCGCGAACAATGGTTGTTTGGACGGCAACGAACGGCAGGGCACCTGGTACTACTTCTCTCCGTCCGCATCCGGGACCATATCGCTCCTTATCGACCCAAGCGCGAACATTGATTATGATTTCGCGATCTGGGGGCCGCTGACCAGCATTGCCTGCCCACCCGTCGGAAACCCGATCCGCTGCACCTGGGCTTACCCGCCGAACGTACCCGGCTATCCCGGAGCGGCCGCCTTCAATACGGGCATGGGCAATGGGGCCGTGGATCCCAGCGAAGGGGCCGCCGGGAACGGTTGGGTAGCACCGTTGAACGTCCTCGTGGGCCAGATCTACATCATGTACATCGACAACTTCGATATCACGGGTCAATCCTTCGTGCTGGACTGGACATTGAGCAACGGTGCTTCTCTGGATTGCACCGTGCTGCCCATCGAACTGGTGTACTTCGAAGGGGCCGCAACAGCGGATCATGTTCTGTTGTCGTGGTCCACGCAAACAGAGCACAACAGCGATCGCTTCGTGGTGGAACGCTCGTCGAACGGGTCGGATTTCGTTGCTGTCGGGTCGCTCGAGGCCGCCGGCAGTTCCGTCGGGATGATCGATTACGCGTTCAAGGATCTTGGCCCAATGCCGGGGACGGGTTACTATCGGTTGAGGATGATCGATAGGGACGGCACCTCAA
>JAGNSU010000156.1:4269-7008 GCA_017987895.1 Flavobacteriales bacterium
GACGTGTTCGTCCACTTCGCGGTACCCCTTGATGGAACGATGGAGAAGATGACCTTGTCCACCTTGCGCACCGCGAACGAGCCTGCGGCTCTCCACCTCGCGGAAGATCATCAACAAGCCAAGTTCACGGCGACCATTGAACATGACCTCCAGCAATTGGCGCAGGCGATGACAACAGCGGGCATTCCCCTCGTTGGCTTCCACGTGATGTGGGACACAGCACCCGTCTTCCTTGGCCGATCGAGCACCGCCGGAGGCCCCTTGCTGTATGCGAACTCCGGCCCCTCGGCTGAGCTGCTCGCAGCGGTCAAGGAGGCTTGGATAACAGCGTTCCCCGACCTCTACGAAGGTCTTTCCAAAGGATCGGGGCCAGTACCTTCTACCAAATGATGCGGTCGATCCATTCCCTTCCGCTGTGGTGCGTGCTGACCCTCGCAGGGCAGGCAATGTTCCTTGAGGCGAATGGCCAATGCGCGAACGACAATGTCTTGGTCGGCGCTGCGATAACCCCTCCATGCCCGGGTTCGACCACCGCGCCATGCGTGCAGGGAGGCCAGTACGCACTGGTGAATGTCGTTGCCGGTAATGTGTACACGTTCTCCACCTGCGGTGGTGCCGCCTTCGACACGCAGATCACCATTTACAACAACGCGGGTGGTGGTAGCTTGGGGTATGATGATGATGCTTGCTTTCCGCAAAGCACCGTGATCTGGACCGCCACTTTCACCGGCCAGCTTCGCGTGCTTGTGGACCTGTACAACTGTGCGAACAATGCCACTTGCGCGACACTCACTATCAATTGTGTTCCTCCGCCGGTCCCTCCCCCGAACGACGACCCTTGCGGCGCTACCCCACTTGCGGTGAACACCACCTGCTCGTATTCCAGTTCCAACAATCTGGGCGCTTCAGCGACCGCGGGTCCGCCCGCGCCCGGGTGTGCTAACTACGGAGGCGGCGATGTCTGGTTCACTGCGGTCGTACCCGCCAACGGAAGGTTGGTGTTCGATACCAACGTGGGCGATATCACCGATTCGGGCATGGCCCTTTACACCAGCACCGGGGGCTGCGCAGGCCCTTTCACGCTGCTGGAATGCGATGATGATGATAGCGGGAACGGCCTCATGTCCTTCATCGATCGGAGCGGCCTTACACCCGGAAGCACGGTCTATATCCGGGTATGGGAGTACGGCAACAATACGTTCGGCGGTTTTGAGATCTGCGCGTATTCTCCGCCTCCACCGCCGCCCATGACCGGTGACGATCCATGTGGGGCCAATCCACTGCCGGTTCTTCTGAGTTGCGTACCCCTCACCTATTCGAACATCGGTGCAACAGCGACCGTTGGAGCTCCAGCTCCGGGTTGCGGCTTGTACACCGGTGCTGATATCTGGTTCACTTTCACCGCCCCCGCCAATGGGATGGTGACCATCGAAAGCAGCACCGGTACCATGACCAACGGTGCCATGGAGCTGTATTCAGCACCCTCTTGCGCTGGGCCGTTCACCAGCGTTCAGTGCAACGATGACGCCATCGGTTTCATGCCCCGGATAGATCGCCGGTGCAGCCCATTAACGCCCGGCCAGACCTACTACATACGCTTTTGGGGGTACAACGGTATGCAGGGGTCCTTCAACATTTGTGTGTTCCAAGGCTCACTTGGAAGCACTGTCCCAGAGGACTGCGAGGGCGGCGCGACGATCTGCAACAGCCAGACCTTCAACAACAACACCACGAACACCGGATGTGTTGCCGACCTGACCGCGACCAACCAAGGATGCCTGACCGCTGGGGAGCGCCAGGGAACCTGGTACTATTTCAGCCCCAGCGCCGCAGGTACTATCGGATTCACCATCGCCCCAGCCGTACCCACGGATTATGATTTCGCTTTGTGGGGCCCCATGGCCAGTGTGACCTGCCCACCTCCCGGCCCACCGTTGCGCTGTTCCTGGGCGGCCCCGTTCGGACCTACTGGCTGCGGTAATGGCGCAACGGACTTTTCGGAAGGTGCCGGTGGCGATCGCTGGGTCAGCACGTTCGATGTGCTGGTGGGAGAGATCTACATTCTCTACGTCGATAATTTCAGCACGAACGGACAACAATTCAGCCTCACTTGGGGCCTTACGAACGGTGCTTCGCTGGATTGTACGGTGCTTCCTTTGGAACTGATCTCTCTGACCGCTCTACCACGGACCGATCATATCCTGCTCGAATGGTACACCGCTTCAGAAACGAACACCGATGTCTTCGTCATCGAGCGTTCCGCCGATGCGGAGGAGTTCACAGAGATCGGCAGGGTGGCCGCTGGTGGCAATAGCCAAAACACGCTGTACTATGCGTATCGCGACGATGCCCCGCTCATCGGCTTGAACTATTACCGATTGACCGAGATGGATCGCGACGGCCACTTGCAGCGCAGTTCAACGGTGTGGACGGTTTTCAATTCGGACGTCGTACATGGACGGCCCTTCCCGAACCCCACGGTCCATCAGGCCTTTGTGGAATTGCACCTTGTGAACGCCCAAGTGATCGAAGTGCGTGTGGTGGATGCATTGGGGCGTGTGGTTCGATCGGAAAAGGTCTCGGCTCCGGCCGGTCCATCCCTTCTTCCAGTGGATATCGCTCTGCTCCCCAGCGGTGGTTATTTCCTGGAACTCCGCTCCGCCAGCGGTGAAGCCCTCACCAAGGAGTTGATCGTGAAGTACTGATCCGTACCACGCTCGCGGTTTTCGACCCGGCCCT
>JAGNSU010000157.1 GCA_017987895.1 Flavobacteriales bacterium
TTGCCGAACTTGCTTCCATCGGCCTTGGTGATGAGCACGCTGGTGATGGCGTGCGCCTCTGTACCACCCATGCGGCGGATCAATTCGGTGCCGGTAGTAATGTTCCCCCATTGGTCACTGCCACCCATCTGGAGTTGCACGCCGAGCGCGCGGTTGAGGTGTACGTAGTCGTAACCCTGCACCAGCTGGTAGCTGAACTCCGTGAACGAGATGCCGGTCTCCAGGCGGTTCTTTACACTGTCCTTGGCCAGCATGTAGTTCACGGTGATGTGCTTGCCCACTTCGCGGATGAAGTGGAGGAAGCCCATGTCCTTGAACCAGTCGTAGTTGTTCACCAAGGTGGCGGCGCCCCCCTCGAAATCGATGAAGCGGGCCAGTTGCGCGCGGATGCAGCTCTCGTTGTGGCGCAGGCTCTCCTCATCGAGCAACTGGCGTTCGGCCTTCTTGCCGCTGGGATCGCCTACCATGCCCGTAGCACCGCCTACCAAGGCGACCGGGTGATGCCCGCAGCGCTGGAAATGCATGAGCAGCATGATCTGCACCATGTTGCCCACATGCAGGCTGTCCGCGGTGGGATCGAAACCGATGTAGCCTTTCACCGGCCCTTTGCGGAGCAGTTCTTCCGCGCCAGGGGTCGCTTCGTTCAGCAGTCCGCGCCAGCGCAGTTCGTGTAAAAAGTCGGGGGCCATGGTGGGGCTGCGGTAAAGGCGGCCAAAGATAGAAGGGGTGGGCGGGCGGCTATCTTGCGCGCCTATGCATCCAGAGCGTATCTCAAGAATGCCTTTCGGGCTGCGCTCGGGTTTTACGCGCCCATGCTTCGTTGCCGGAAACCTCACAGAGCACCGCTCCGTCGCCGAAGCGGCTATGGCGCGTAGGAGACCGACTATGTTCGGTTCCGGCGCCTCGCCTGAACGCGGAACTCCTCTCGCTCGCTTACGAAAGCAATCTTGAGATACGCTCTGGTCACTGGCACCACCGGCATCGTGGGCACGCACCTGCTGGTGGAACTGCTGCAACAGGGGTTGCCCACGCGGGCGTTGGTCCGGCCAGGGAGTGATCGCGACATCATCCGCCGGGTCTTCGCGCACTACGCCCCGGAAAAGGTGGATACATGGTGGTCGCTGATCCAATGGGTGGAAGGCGATGTGTTGGATACCGCTTCCCTAGCCGATGCCATGCATGGTGTGGAGCATGTCTACCACACGGCGGCGCTTGTGTCCTTCGATCCGCGCGATGTGGCCAGCATGTTCGAGGTGAACATCGGCGGCACGGCGAACGTGGTGAACATGGCCCTGGAGACGGGGGTCCAGCGATTGTGCCACATCAGCTCGATCGGTGCGCTCGGGCGGAGCAAAAACGGTGCCCCGGTGGCCGAGAGCAACCCCTGGGATGGCGATGCCACGCATTCACCCTATGCGGTGAGCAAGTACGAGGCGGAATTGGAAGTACAGCGCGGTGTGTTGGAAGGCCTTGATGCGGTGATCGTGAACCCCGCGCTGATCATGGGGCCCGGCACTGCGGGACGAAGCAGCAACAGCATGGCGCATCGCCTGCACAAAGGCACGCGCTTCTACCCTCCCGGCAGCAATTCGGTGGTCGACGCGCGTGATGTGGCGAAAGCGTGCGTGGCACTGATGCGCACCGAAGGTGGAGGTGATCGCTATGTGCTTGCGGGTGAGGACGTCACCTACCAGCGTCTGTTCACGCTTTATGCGGAAGAGTTCGGGCATCCCCCCCCCACCTGGCGCACGCGATCATGGATGCTGGAACTGGCCTGGCGATCGGAACGGCTGCGCACCTGGATCACGGGAACGCGACCGATGATCACACGTCAGACCACGATCACCGCGCGTATGCAACGCCGGTTCTCCAGCGAAAAAGTACGTACGAAGCTGGGCTTCACCTTCCGGAACGCGCAGGAGGCGGTGCGGAACACGGCCGCGTTCATCACCGCTCAGCGCGTCTGATACCATTTCGCAATAAAGCTTGGGCCGATCTGCTTGCTCCCCGACAAGTCGGGACGAAGACGCTTTTTCCGCATGACTTCTCCGACCATGTCATTCCGTAGCGGCGGCTACGCAACGACCCGTTCGGATCGTCCTGCGAAAAAATTGCGGCGCATCTCTAGCCCATCCCTTAATGCGAAATGGTATGAGCCGCTTCGTCCTTCTCTTTCGAGAGGCGCGCTATCACTTCCTCTTGGATGGCCTTCAATTCTTCGGGGCGGTCGAGATAATGATCGAAGGTGGTCCGGAACTGTTCCTTGGTGATGCCCTTCTCTGTGAACATCGCATCGTAGTAGGCGGCGATCGGGCCATCCACCTTCAATTCCACGACACGCTCCCGGTTGGCGCGTGCCTCGATGAGATAGGTTTCTGTCAGCACCTCCACGAAGGTTTCCCGGTCGAGCGGTGGGGTCCCGCGAGCGGCGTCTTGTTCCCCACCGCAAGCGGAGATCACAAAGACGCAAAGAAGGAGCAAGGCCCTCATCGATCGAAGCTGAGCCGTTCGCCGCGCACCCGGTCGTTCACCTGTCCATTGGCATAGGCGAGCTGTCCGTTCACCCAGGTGCGCAACACGCGTGTGTGGAATTGCTGCCCTTCGAAGGGGGACCATCGGCACTTCGAGATCACGTTGGTGCGGTCCACGGTCCACGGTGCGTTCGGATCCACAAGCACGGCATCAGCCTGGTAGCCCTCGCGCAAGTAGCCTCGTCGCTCGACCTGGAACATGCGTGCGGGTGCATGGCACATCTTCTCCACCACCTCTTCCACCGTGAACTGTCCCTGCCGGGCGAGTTCCAACATGGCCACCAGGGAATGCTGCACCAAAGGACCACCGCTGGGGCATTGTGCATAGGGACGTGCCTTCTCCTCCAACGTATGGGGCGCATGATCGGTGGCCACCACATCGATGCGACCATCCCGCACGGCCTGGCGGAGGGCATCACGGTCGGTAGCGCGCTTCACCGCCGGGTTCCATTTCAACAGCGCGCCTTTCGTGGCATAGTCCGCATCGGTGAACCAGAGGTGATGCACGCATGCTTCCGCAGTGATGCGCTTGTTCTCCAACGGGCCTGGTGTGAACAGGTCCAACTCCCCCGCGGTGCTGATGTGCAGCACGTGCAGGCGGGTGCCGTGCTCCTTGGCCAACGCCACGGCCATGCTGGAACTGCGGTAACACGCCTCCTCGCTGCGGATCATCGGATGCTGTTCCATGGGGATCCCCTCGCCCCAGCGTGCCAGGGCTGCCGCCATGTTCGCCCGAATAGTGGGTTCATGCTCGGCATGCACTGCGAGCAGCATGTGCGCTTCGCGGAACAGGCGTTCAAGTGTGCCGGGAGCATCGACCAACATGTTGCCGGTGCTGCTTCCCAGAAAGGCCTTCAATCCGCACACCGAACGGGGATCGGTGCGCAACACCTCGTCCATGTTCGTGTTGCCGACGCCCATGTAGAAGGAATAGTTGGCCACGGAAGACGCTGCGCCCAACGCGTACTTCGCGGTCAGCAATTCCTGGGAAAGCGTCTGCGGATCGGTATTGGGCATCTCCATGTAACTGGTGACGCCACCGGCCACGGCCGCTGAGGAGCCATGCGCGATGTCCTCCTTGTGTGTGAGCCCTGGTTCCCGGAAGTGGACCTGGTCATCAATGGCGCCGGGGAGCAGCAACATGCCATCGGCTCGGACCTCGTCCACGGAGGAAGCGCTACCGATGCCTTCGGTGGCGATGCGATCGATCACGCCGTGGCGGAAGAGCACATCGGCTTCGATGGTGCGGCCCTCGTTCACCATCCGCGCAGCGCGGATCAGCGTGCCGGTGCTCATTTGATCCTGCGGCGCATCTTGAGCACCCCGAGGAAGGCCTCGTGGAAGATGCTGGCGCTCATCTTGCTCGTGCCCTTCACGCGGTCGCGGAAGGTGATGGGCACCTCCGCGATGCGGAAACCGAGCCGTTTTACCCGGTACTTCATTTCGATCTGGAACGCGTAGCCCACGAAGTGTATGTCGTCCAGTGGCAACGCTTTCAGCACCTTCAGCGTGTAGCACACGAAACCGGCGGTGGTATCGCGCACCCCCAGCCAGAGCACCGCCCGGACATAGAGCGAGGCGGTATAGCTCAGCAGTACACGGTCCCAACTCCAATCGCTCACCTTGCCACCCTTCACATAGCGCGAGCCCACGCTCATGTCGGCACCACCTTCCGCGCAGGCGGCATAGAGACGCGGCAGATCCTTCGGGTCGTGGCTGAAGTCAGCGTCCATTTCGAACACATGACCATAGCCACGCTCGATCGCCCAGCGGAAACCTGCGATATAGGCGGTGCCCAGTCCGAGTTTACCCTTGCGTTCCAGAAGATGGATGCGGCCGGGATGCGCCGTGATCATGTCTCTGACGATCGCTGCTGTGCCGTCGGGGGAGTTGTCATCCACCACCAGCGTTTCAAAGCTGGGCTGGAGCGCGAGCACACTGCCGAGGATCTCCCGGATGTTCTCCTTCTCGTTGTAAGTAGGGACGATGACCAGCCGTTCGGGCACGCGAATAGGTTCAGGTTCAAATATATCGGTGCCGATCGGGCGTAAGGATCTATCGTACTAGCGTTACGTGGCCGGTGCGTTCAATGCGAGCCGTTGTACTGATCCCCTTCGCTTCGAGTTTCCAGATGTACACACCGGAGGGCACTTCTTCATTGCCCATGAAGCGACCGTTCCATGCGCCGAGCGGGTCCTGTGTGCTGAACAGCGGTTGTCCCCAGCGATCGAACACCTGGAAGAGATAATGGTCCGGATCGACCCCGACGGTAACGGGTCGGAAGGAATCGTTGATATCATCCCCGTCCGGTGTGAACGCGTTGGGGACGTTCACTATCAACGTAGGGTATACTACCAGCGGCAGGCAAGCGGTGTCCGCACAGGTAGGCGCCGAGAACGCGACGAGACAGACCTCATACTCCCCTTCCAGTTCCGCGGGGAACACGAAGCGGGGATCCTGCTCTTCCGAAGTGCCAAGGTCCGCGAAGGTCCATGCATATGCGTTGGCGCCCACGGTGAGGTTGTGGAAGTACACCGCCGGATCCAGGGTGGTGACCTCTCCGGGCAGTGGTTCGAACGATGCGACAGGGGGAACGGAGGCGTGTACGGCATCGTTGATCACAGTGGTGGACACGCAGCCGCCACCGGCATCGATGAGCAGGGTCACATCATAGACGCCAGCGTCGGAATAGAGGATGCTGTCGGGTGCGCTCTCGGTGGAAATGCTGTCATTGCCGAGGTCCCAAACGAAGCTGCCGGGGCCGGTATAGTCGGTGGTGAACGCTGCCAGCACGGGGACACATCCATCGCTGAGCGAAACGGCTACCTGCGGATCGGGCAGCACGGTGATCGTCACCTCGACGGTCGCCGCATCGTTCGCGCAGGGAGCGATAGCCACCACGGTGTACGTGTACGTTCCGGAGAACGCCGATGACGGATCGATCACAGGGTTCAAGGGTGACCCGTGGGGGCCGATCCAGGTCCCGCCACTATCCGGCGTGCCGCCCAATTGTGGGAAAAGACCAACGGGTGGTGCATTGGAGCAGAGCGCGAGGGAGCCATCGCTGCCGGCGTTCGCAGCGGTGCTAATGGTGATGGTCACTTGCGCCGTGTCGTTCACGCAAGGTTGGACCGCTGGCACGATGTACTGATAGGTTCCTTGTGCGGCGGATGAGGGTTCGAGCAACGCGCTGGCAGGCATGCCATTGGGTGCGATCCAGGAGCCACCGCCATCCGGCGTTCCATTGAGCAAGGTGTTGAGAGGCACCGCAGCGCTGGAAGAACAGAGCGAAGAGACCGCATCATCGCCAGCTTCTGGTGCTTGCTCCACTTCCACGACGACCGTGGTGCTCGCGTCCGGACAGGGGGCATTCCCTGTCACGATGTAGGTGTACGCGCCCTCCACCCCCGTGGCTGGATCGAACAGGGCGGGAACGCTCAGACCGAAGGGGTCGGTCCAGGCGCCTCCTGGTTGCGGCGTTCCGGTAAGCTGGGAATAAAGATCCGTTGGGCCAGCGGAGGAACACAACATGATCGCACCCGGCGAACCCGCGTTCACGGTCTGTGCGATGGTGATGGTAAGGACCGCTTCATCCGAAGGGCATGCCCCATTGCCCGGTATCGAGTAGGTATAGTTGCCCGGAATGGCGACCTGCGGATCCAGTATCGCCGGAACAGGATCATTGTTCGGATCCGTCCATGTCCCGCCCGCATCCGGTGAACCCAGCAGCACGGTGAGCATGTCGAGCACTGCCGCGGTTTCGCAGACCGCGACAGCATTGTCCTGGCCTGCGTCCGGTCCAGCGAGCACATCCACGACCACGATCGACGCATCGCTCGGACAAAGAGTCCCGCTCACTGTGTAGACGTACGATCCAGTAGGGTCATTGCCAGCGTCGAACGAGCCCGTGTGCGCAAGACCGTTCGGGTCCGTCCAAACGCCGGTCGCATCCGGGGAACCGGTGAGCTGCACGAACAGATCCGCAATGGGCGATCCCGCACAGAGCGACAACGTCCCATCAGTGCCAGCGTTCGGCGAAATTTCCAGCGACACCGAGATCGTGCTTTGATCACCTGTACATGGCGCCAACGCACCGATGCTGTAGGTGTAGTTGCCCGCGATGTCCGTAGATGGATCGAAGCTGCCGCTGTGGGCTACGCCGTTCGGATCGGTCCAGGTCCCGCCTGCATCCGGGGTGCCGCCCAGTTCGGCGAAGAGACCGATCGCAGCGCCTTGATCACACACCGTTACTGCGCCATCCACGCCCGCATCCGGCGAACTGGTGATCGTCACGGTTACGATGCTCTGATCCGCAACACACGGTGCGAGCGCTCCGATGCTGTAGGTGTAGTTGCCCGCAATGTCCGTCGCGGGATCGAAGCTGCCACTGTGCGCAATGCCGTTCGGATCGGTCCAAGTGCCGCCCGCATCCGGAGAACCACCAAGCTCGGCGAAGAGCCCGATCGC
>JAGNSU010000158.1:0-2705 GCA_017987895.1 Flavobacteriales bacterium
GCGCAGTTCCGCGACCGCATCCGGCAACTCTTCCGGCAGGACTTGACGGACCGCGAGATCGATGCGTGCTGGAACGCGATGCTCGGATCAGTGCCGATGGAGCGGATCGATCTGATCGACCGCCTAAAGAAACGTTACCAGGTATTGCTATTGAGCAATACCAATGCGATCCACGTGTCCGCGTTCACGGAGATCATCCGCAAGGAGAACGGCATCGCGGACTTCAAAGGCCTTTTTCATGGGGCCTACTACAGTTGTGAGATGGGTTTGCGGAAACCGGATGCAGCCGCGTTCCACCATGTGTTGGAACAACATGACGCCGAGGCGGAACGTACGCTCTTCATCGACGACAGCATGCAACATGTGATCGGAGCGCGAGCCGCAGGGTTGCACGCGCAACACCTGGAACTCGCTCATGAGGACGTGCGGGATCTGGTCGAACGCATCGGCCTCCTTGCTTGAGGGGGGGCCTCCGTATCCCGCACCTACTACTTTGCATGGCATGTTCCGCCTGGCCAGCCCCTCGCGATGGGCCCTTGTGCTGGTGATGGTGATCGCCATCGGCGGATCATTGCGCTATCGGTTGCTCGGCGATCACGGGCAGGCCTGGAAGTACGCCATCAACAACGACGGCAAGGGCTACTACGAACATCTGCGTGTCCTCCTGCTTGATGGTGACTTCCGAAGCGGGTATGGAGAGTCTTGGATGTTCGCTCCTGCGGGAGATGGCAAGGCCATCAAGTTCTTCGTCGGCACTGCGTTGGTCCAAGCACCCTACGTACTTGTCGCACACCTGTACACATTGCTCTTCTCAGAAGGGCCACAAGATGGTTATTCGCTCCAATACCATCTTGCGATCACGCTATCCGCCTTGGTATCACTATTGCTCGGCTTGGAGCTCACGCGTCGACTGTTGTTGGGCATTGGCATTGGGGAAGGCGCTACCGCGTTCACCTTGATCGCCATCACACTGGGCACGGGACTCTTGGTACAGACAGTGATCCATCCGGGGATGTCGCATGTGCATTCCTTCGCCGCAGTGGCCGCGTTCCTCCTCGCTACGCGCAACGTGTTGGCACTTGGCGGCACACTACGTTGGCTGTTGGTCGGCGGCCTATGGGGGCTGGTGATCGTTCTGCGACCCGTCGATATGCTCCTGCTCCTGGGACTTCCATTGGCCACCATGGGGATCGCACCGCCCGCTCACAAAACCCGATGGAACGACCTTGCCTGCTTCGCCGTCGCGTTCGGCGCGGTGCTCCTTGTGCAGGGCGCTGCATGGTATGTCCAATGCGGCGAATGGATCATCCGGCCTTATGCGAACGAGGGCTTTCATTGGGATCGTCCCGCGTTCCTGCAACATCTGTTCAGCGCGCGGAACGGACTGCTGTTCTATTGGCCAGTGCTGCTGGTATTGGTCCCGGGACTATGGACCCTCGCCCAGCGAACGCCCTATCGTGCCGCCATCTTCGTGATGTTCCTTGCTCTGTTCGGATACGTCACCAGCGCTTGGTGGAACTGGTCCTACGGCGATTCGTTCGGTCAACGGCCTTATGTGGATATACTGGCGCTTTTCGCCATCCCGATGGCCTTCGCGATCGATCCAAAGCGGGGGCGATGGCAGAGATGGATCGTGTACGCCTGCATACCCTTGATCCTCCTCAACGTTTTCCAGAGCTGGCAGTACGCCACGCGCGTTCTGGATCCCGCGCGGATGGATCTTGCGAAATACGCTTATGTCTTTCTGCGCACCGACCCTGCCCGCGGTGCTGCTTTAGGCGGTATTCAGGACCTGCCACCCTACGCTCCTCAAGGCATGTTCCCCGTGCTTGACACGAACGCCACCTGGCAACCGGACAGTTCCGGCACGATGCATTGGATCGTGCCTCCAGCGAGAGCGGGTTCCGGGCTCTGGTTTGTTGAACTGAACATTGAGCGAACAGAGTTCGAGGCTGGCGCGGCGCAGCGGATCGAAGCGCTGGTGGATGGCAGTTCCACTGGATGGCCCGGCGAAGGCGTGCGTTTCAAGGTAGAGCATCTGCCGCTCGCAAGCCCTGGTACCAAGAGTTGGAAGAATACGCTACGGATGCCACCGCTAACAGCGGGTGATACGATCGCGCTGCACCTCGATGTGCCGAGCGGGTGCCGCATCGATAACATCCGATCCCGTCTAATGGCGCCGAAGTAGTTCTAGGCCCGCCTGCGATCACCGAGCCTCACCGCTTGATGAAGCGCGCGCGCAATTCCTCCCGGCCTTGAACAGCGGTCAGGAAGTAAGGGCCCGGGACCAATCGCTCGACGGAGAAAGGACCAAGAGCGGCGCTGGTTTCCAAGACCGTTCGGCCGCACGCATCCCGGACCGTGATGCTTATTCGTTCAGCAGGATCGCGCGAACGCAACATCAAGGTCTCATCCGTTATCGAAGATGCGAGTGAGAGCGCAGAGGTGATATGTTCTTCTATATCGCCAACGTTCAGCACGGCTGGAACGTAGATGGTATCCATGGCGATCTGGCATCCAGCATCCGGCGCGAACTCCACGCGGTAGTACCCGGTGTCCAACGCGGACCATGTTCTGCTTACGGAACTGGCAACGACACCGCCCACCGTCGAAGACCCAGTAAGGCCTTCGTACAAGGTGATGGTACCCACCACAGGCGCATGGATCGGGTAAGGCTCGGTGGTATCAGGAACCGCCTCCACCAG
>JAGNSU010000158.1:2805-6982 GCA_017987895.1 Flavobacteriales bacterium
AGAAGCGCGGGCGGCGAAGGGTCTCATGTGCGGCCTTGTCCAAAGGATAGACGATCCCGGTCCGTGAGGTTGCCGGTCATTGCCCGATCTCCTGGCACAACTCCACGAGCACCCCGTTCGCGCTCTTCGGGTGTACGAAACAGACGAGCTTGTTGTCCGCCCCACGTTTCGGCTCTTCGCTCAACAAGGTGAAGCCTTCCGCTTTCAGGCGGGCCATCTCCCCACGGATATCGGCCACCTCGAACGCGATGTGATGGATGCCCTCGCCCCGTTTCTCGATCGCCTTGGCGATGGGGCCATCGGGCCGTGTGCTTTCCAGCAGTTCGATCTTGTTCGGTCCAGCGCTGAAGAAGGAGGTGCTCACGCCCTCGCTCTCCACTTCCTCACGCTTGTAGCTCGCGGTGCCCAATAGACGGGTGTAGATCTCCTCGGCCGCCGCGAGGTCCTTCACGGCAATGCCGATGTGTTCGATGCGGATCATGCTTCGTGCGCCGAAGCCCTGAGAAGGCGGAGGTGCGGATGCGAAGTAACCGCAGCGTCCGGAATACCATGGGAAAAAGAAGAAGCCCCCCGGATCGGAGGGCTTCGAAATATGCGGTGTTGCCCGATCAGCGCTTCAAGAAGGTCTCGCCCATCTTGTTGTCGTAGTTCAGGTAGTAGAGGTCCTTCTTCAGGGTGGTGATGTCGATCTTGTTGGCGTAGCCGCGCTTTACGATGTTGCCGTACTGGTCGTAGATCTCATAGAGCGTGTTCGCGCTGAAGAGGATCTCGTCCTTCGGCTTGGGCGGGCTCCAGGTCACCAAGGCCACGGAGGCATCGGTGTATTTCACGGGCTCGCTGTAGCGGGAACGCTTGGTGAGGTCCACCTGTTTCACGCGGAAGGTGTTCTCGCCACTGTGCGGCGTCACCTTGAACTCATAGCCGTGCTCGCCGGGGGTGCCCACACCCATCACCTCGCCCACCTTCACCCACTTGTTCCAGCGCTTCTGCTCCACGAAGTAGGGTAGCTCGCCGGTCTCGTTGGTACTGGTCCATTTGTAGGTGCCTTCCAGGCTGATCGACTGGGCCACGATATCGAAGGTGCTCTTCGGCTTCAGCACCTCAGGGTTCAAAATGAGGGGCGTGCAACCGTCCTTGTGCTTCACCTTCACTACGATGGCCTCGCCGAGCTTCAGGCCGTAGTTGCCCAGATCGATCTCGAACGCGCTGGAATTGATCTCGTCGGTGGCGATCTGGTCGTTCACCGTCACCTCGAACACACAGAAGCCCACCCCCGCTTCGGAGAAGGGGTTCTGCACGAAAAGGTTCTTGCCCTGGTAGCGGCCTTCCAGCACGATCACACCCGCCATCGAGGGCAGGCTGACCAGGGCGGCCAGGAGTAGGGGAGCGATGCGCATGTCCGGAACGGTCTGAAAAGTGGACAATGATACAAGATCGGAAAGGCTTTTCCGAGCCGTTCCGGGCCCTGTCTACGGCAAGGAGCGGTGCAGGTTGCGGAAGTCTAGGGATCGTGGAACCGCAGCACCCCCGCTCTCACCGGCAGGTCCAGGTGGTTCTCCTGCGGCGGGATGGGGCAGGAGTAGCGGTGGTTGTAAGCACAATAGGGGTTGTAGGCCCGGTTGAAGTCCAGGACGACCGTTGGTCCGAGCGGGCCGGTAAGGTCCAGGTACCGGCCGCCGCCGTACGTCTCGGTCCCGTTGGTGAGGTCGGTAAAGGGTACGAAGAGGTAGTGTTCATACCCAGGCTTGGTCAGCAGGTCCAGGTTCTGGTAGGCGTGGAGCGTGCGCTTCCTACCCGCTAGGGTGAAATGGAGCGTGCCCATGTCCTGATATATAGGCAGGCGGTCCGTGGAAGTGCGCATGCCGAACGTGCGTCCCTTGGCCGAGGGCTTGAACCGAGCCGTGACCACGAAAGCGGGATCCGGCGCAAAGCGGGCCAGATGCTCAAAGATGGCCCGGTCCTCTGCCAGCAGAGGCGAATGGGCACTGTCCGCGAACTCGGCCTCCATGCGGGACCAATAGGCCGCGAGACTATCCGGCCAAGCGGCATCGGGCTGTGCCCATCCCGCGAAAGGGACCACAAGGCACCCGGCCAGCAGCCATGCACGCATGGTCAAGCAGGCTGTTTCGGCGCCACCGATCCCAGCATACGGCGCACGTCCTCTTCGGTGAAGCGGCCCTCATCGTGATCGGTCACCTCGAAGATCCTTCCTCCGACCTGCACGACCCTGAGGAAATGAACGAAAACGCCTGCATCATCCGGGAATTGGGAGCGGTAGACCAGCAGATCGGGGGCCTCCTTGATGATCGTGTGCTTCCGCAGCATGTCGCGCTCCAGATCGGCCTTCAAGCGGGCGAGGTCGCCCGGTCCTTCGGCGATGTTCAAGGCGAAATGCTCTCCGGCCCGGACCTCAACACGCCCGAACTCTTCGTTCCAGGCAGCCGTGGCCTGGGCGCCCCCGAGCAGTTGCGCGTCCGGCGGGGTGATGAGCAAGGGCGTATCGTAGGTGCTCAGATCCAGAACAGCGGCGGTGGTGCTGTCGGCAGCGGCTTCTTCGGCCATCTTATCAGCAGCATCCTGTTTCCCATCGCCGCAGCCGGCGATAAGCGCGATCGAGAGAAGTAAGGCGTAGCGTTCCATGCCGCCAAACTATCCCGAGCCAGGACCGGTCAAACACCCCCGAACGGCGGAGTTCCACCGATCGGGTGTGCATTGCGGATAAAGAGGATCGTGCGAGGCAAGGGAGAACGCCCATCCCCTGTGTGCATCCCGCGCAGTTAGCTCCCATGCCAAGACAAGGCCAGGCCAAGATTCTCTACTCCAGCACCACCCGCTCATGGCACACGCCATCCGGAT
The DNA here is from genome assembly GCA_017987895.1 of Flavobacteriales bacterium. GTDB lineage: Bacteria > Bacteroidota > Bacteroidia > Flavobacteriales_F > PHOS-HE28 > PHOS-HE28. Next base: position 5,662 of record JAGNSU010000158.1, read on the forward strand.
CGGTCAGCTTGATCACATACGTGCCCTTGCCGAAGCGCGATAGATCGATCTCCTCGGCCGTAGCGCCGGTGGGCAGCGGTCGTTGGTAGAGCAGCCGCCCCATGGCATCGTACACGCTATAGTAGCTCTCGACCGCGAGGGGGTCAGCAAAGGTCATGGTGACAAAGCCGGTGGTGGGGTTGGGGCGCACGCTGAGTTTGGGTGGGTGAGCGCGCACGCTCGGCACTATGGTGGTGATGAGGCATGCATCGTACACGGCAATGGGATCGAAGACCGTATCGTTCGCGAAGGCAGGAAGCATCGCAGCACCATCGACCGAGACAAGCGTGAAGCTGCTGTCGACGGGGAAGAGATCCGACACTACGACGGGATAAGATGAATCGGCACAGGAAAAATGACCCAGGGAATCAGTTTTGAAGATATAGGGCATGCCAGTTTGGTTCTCGGGAAGATTGCCTAGAATGCCACCGCTGAACATGATCCCACCATCAGAGCAAACAAGCAGATCGGCGGCCGTGTACTCATAGCCATTCACTCCCACCGAGCGGGTCCATAACGTATCACCGTTCAAGTCGGTCTTCATCAAGTACGGTCGGTGGAAGAGGTTATAGCCGGGTACGCCCAGCGTGGCCACGATGACGTGATGACCATCTAGCGTTGGTTGTATACGTGACCCAGCATAAGAATACCACAAATTAGGCGCGCTATCATAGCCTTTACACCATTGCACACCCCCGCCCCCGTCCAGCTTCATCATGAAGAGTTTCGGATGGTAATCGTTCGGAAGGGGAATGAACGCAATAGCAGTGGTGCTGTCGGTATAACCGGTAATGATGAACGAACTGTCCGATTCGATCACCGCGTCATGCACCATGCCGCGTGGGCGGATGTAGCTCTTGCACCAAAGGAAATTGCCGTTCGCATCCATTCGGGCGATTACCGCCCCAGCGGTATCCATGTTGATCCCGGCCAATAGATCACCGCTCGGCAACTCCTTGATGAACTGGAACCCGCCATGCCTGCTGTATCGCCTACCCCAGACGGGCGACATGGTGGAATCGATCCTCAAAGCGAAGAACCAAGACCTGGAACCCCAGGTGATCGCACCGGAGTCGTTCGTAACCGACAAACCACCTGGGATGTTGCCACATGCGTCCGCATTGAGCGGATAGTGATGGAAATTCTGGATCGTTCCGAGCGTGTCCATTATGCCAATAGCAGGGTGTGTATAAGGAACCGTGAAAGTTCCCGCAGCATCGCAGGAATCCTTCTGATACAAGGCCACAAAGAAGAACTTATTCTCGGATAACTTACGTACCGA
>JAGNSU010000159.1 GCA_017987895.1 Flavobacteriales bacterium
TGTTGATGAGCGTTCTGCCCACCCCGACCACATCATCGAGGTTGTCGTGGTCCATGTCCACCACACAGTTCGCATAGCCCAGCAGCCCGATGCTCTCTTGATGGAAGCTCACCGGCAGGAACACCGGTGGTTGCTCGATCAGTTGGAAGTCGAAACCGGTGGAGCTCCAGCGGTTGTCGAAAGCGATCAGATAGGTGACGCCTTGCTGGACATTGAAGGTGGCCAACGAAAGGTTTCCCGCACCGGAATCGTCATCACCTGCTGCGCACACGAGCCCGGCGCATCCACCCGTGTATACATGGAAGCGCGTGTCGTCACCGACGTTCGCGGCCAGGTCGGTGGTAATGGTGATCGAAAGGTCCTGCACGGGTGTGTACGTGTACCACTCCGCTGCTGTGGCTCCTGCCCCGTTCGGTGCACAGAAAGGGAATGGTACGTCCGTTCCATCCACAGCGGATACGGTAAAGAGGCCCGCCGTGATGGGCAGGGCCGTGGCGCACTGGTCCTGGGCGAGGGTGGGCAGTGCTGACAGAGCGAGGAGAAGGGTAAGGGTCTTTTCCATAGGAGGATGGGGATCTGTTCTTAGTTGCAGGGAGGCGTGAGCGAGTTGATCCATTCTTCGAAGAGTTGCACGCCTTCCTCATGCACGAGCGTTCGTCCGAGCAAGGGCATGCGCACCGATTCCTCGGTGGCACCGATCCGATAGAAGAGGGTCGACTTCTCGGTGTTGCCGCGTGCTACGATGTGGGTGAGGATCGGCAGCAGGACCTCGTCCGGCTCTACGCACACCCCCAGGTTCACGGGGTCGGTCGTTTCGCTCCAAGCGAACCGCATGGGGCGGTAGTCGCAATGATGGCCTTCGGCGTGGCAGTGCGCACAGTTCATGTCCACATAAGCGCGCACACGCATGGTGAGGTCCTGGTTGGCATCATCCCAGCGTACAGTAGCGTTCACGGCCGATGGAGCGCCCGGCGCGAGGTATCCTTTCTGTTCCCACTTGGCCAGTTGATCCATGGTGCCATCGGCATAGGTGAGGTCCATCTTCAGGTTCTGAGGTTTGGGACCGATCGGCGAGGCCTGGTTGTCGATCTTATGGCAGGTGAAACACTCCGCGCCGGAGGGGATGCGGTAGTTGACCGCGCGCAGCAAGTTGTTCTCGTCCATCCAGGTCACCGGTGTATAGGACCCGTCCAGGTCGAGGTCGGCCTCGGTCTGTTGGTCGTTCCATACATAGTTCGCGAAGTGCCATGCCCCATCCTTCTTATAGAGCATGCGCGTCTCGATGATCCGCCGCGTGCCTGCCGGCTGTACGTTGTCGTAGTAGAAGTTCTTGATCAGCACCGCGCCGTCCTCGAACGCGAGCGCGCGGTGATCGCCATCATAGCTCGCGGCCGAGCCAGGCATCATCCACACGAAGCGGCTCTTGTGCGCGTAGTCCGAAAAGAGGGGGGTGATCACCATATAGGGAAGCACACCTTCCGAAGGCGCGAGGTCCGAAAGCTCACCTTCGAAGAAGTGGTAGGTGGACAGTTGCGGATAGGGCACTTGGGCCGGATCGAACACAACGGGTGATCCGCCGCTCGGGGGATCGATGGGAGCAGGTGGGTCCGCATCATCCTTCACGCACGCGACGAACACGGCGACGATGAGCGAGAGAACGAGGATGACCTTCTTCATACGGACGAGCACTGGTGCAATGCTCTGCAAAGTAGGCATGGTGCATCGAACCACACACGTTGCGACGCAACAAGTGGATCGCTGCTCTTGAACCCCTTTCGTTGGATCGATGATCGCACATCATCGATCGCGTCATCAACGATCGGCGGTTCGTACTTCGTTGTGCGATCCCTTCCTCGCGTATCGATCAAGACCGTACGTTTGGATCAAACCTTTCACCATGGCTAAGAAGGCAGCAAAGAAAGCAACGAAGAAAGCGACCAAGAAAGCAGCGCCGAAGAAGGCAGCTAAGAAGGCCGCGAAGAAGAAGAAGTAGTTCGTACGGAGCGTTAAGGGATAACGCTGGAGGGGGCCCCGGATCTCGGGGCCCCTTCGCGTTCCCTACCATGCCATCGCTGCGCGCACCTGCTGAAAGAACGACCTTCGTGCCTGCGCGACGTCGGTGGATCCGACGATGACCTCCTCCCTCCATGAAGAAGATACTCGATAGCCGACGCCTGCTCGGTGCGACCGTACGCACCGATCTGAAGGAGCTGGCCCTGTTGTACAAGGGCTTGATGAAGACCCATCATCCCGATCGTTTCCAACACGACGAAGCACTGAAGCATTCGGCCGAGGACATGAGCAAACGGATCATCGACGCCTATCACTTCCTGGTGAGCATTTCGCGGGAAACGCATGCGCAACAGCGGGAGGAATATGAGCGCACCATCGCGTCGAGCACCATCACCGAGTTCCACTACCGCGCGCAGACGGTGCATCTCACCTTCCATGATGGGAGCGTGTACGAGTACTTCGGGGTGCCGCAGAACGTCTACAACAAGTTCGTGAACAACGATGCCAGCCTGCGGTTCGCCAGGCGGCACATCTGCCACGCCTACAGCTTCCGCCGCGTGAAGAAACCGAACGCTCCTACGCAACCGGCCGCGACCTCTCAGTAGGCGCTGCTCTCCATTGTGCGCACTTCGCCGGAGCCCACGACGTCCTTGTGGATCGCCGTCGGCTTACCCTTATAAGTGACATTTCCGCTGCCCGCAATGGAGGCGTGCAAACTCTCCAGCGCGGTGAGACTGATATCGCCGCTGCCCGCGATCGCCGCATCCGCTCTCGCCGCATTGAGCTTGGTAGCGATCACGTCACCGCTCCCTGCGATGGCGGCTTTCAATGCCGTGCATTCGCCGCTCAACCGGATGGTGCCCGAACCGCTGATCGACGCTTCGATGTTCTTCGCGGCGTACTCCATTGTCATGTCACCGCTCCCGGCGATCCCCAGTTCCACATCGTCACCGGTGAAACGGCTCATCGCCTTCACATCGCCCGAGCCATCGATATGCACCAGGTCGATGTTCGGTACGCTGATGCGCACGATGAAATCCTTGTTCGTGCTATAGCTCTTCTCGGTGTCCAGGTACCAGATGCCGTTGCGCACCGTGGTGCTCACCAGGTCGGCTATGTTCGCCTGTGCCTCGATCTCGATCGATTGCGTCGCCGCCTGGGTCAGGATCACGTCCATCGACCCCATCACCTTGATCCCGTGGATCGCATCGACGGTGATCGTCCGCTTCACCACTTCGCCGGTGCCCTTCACGGGATCGCAGGGTGTAGCGGTGACGGATACGCAAAGGGCCAGGCCAAGCAGGGTGGGAAGTGTGCGCATGGGTGGAGGTGTTGTTGGTTCGGTATTGCAATGACCAAACTATCCGGGCGGATGGCGCCCCGATGTTAACCCGTGTTAAAATTCGGAAGGACGCGCGGCGGTCCGAAAGCGGATCACCTGAACGAACAACGCCGGACCCTAGGGCCCGGCGTCGCACGTATTGGATCTATGGGGATCCTTAGGCCTTCGTCACGTTCACCGCGTTGAGGCCTTTGGGGGTCTCTTCGACTTCGTAGTTCACCGCGTCACCTTCGAAAAGGTTCTCCCGGGTACCGGTCTTGTGTACGAACACGTCTTTGCCACCTTGATCGGGGGTGATGAAACCGAACCCTTTCTCGGAGTTGAAGAACTTTACTTTACCACTTGCCATTGTACTGACTTTTGTTTGTGTTCCCCGGCCAATAGGGACGGGGTTTCGAGCGGCAAATCTACGGAGGATCCGGGCAATGGGCACTATCCGGCCGAATATTCTTCCGGGATCCGTTCAGACGAAGTGTGGGTCCAGCTCCGCGCGGAAGTACTGCAAAGCGTTGCGCACCCCCAGCGGCAGGCCGCCCCCGAGGGCGCATAGCGAACCGATCTCCATGGTCTCGATCAGGTCGTTGAACAAGCCCCGGTCGATCTTGCGGCCGCCTTCCAGCGCCCCTTGTATCATCTCCTTGCCGCGTGTGCTGCCGATGCGGCAGGGGAAGCACTTGCCACAGCTCTCCAGGGAGGTGAACTCAAAGAGGTGCTCCAGGTACTTCATCATGGGGAAGTCGGCCGGGATGGAAAGCACGCTCGCATGGCCCAGCAGGAAGCCGCTCTTCTGGAAGCTCTCGAAGTCGATGCCCAACTCGTTGATCTTGTCCAGCGGAACGATGCCGCCCAGCGGGCCACCGATGTGCAGCGCCTTGGTCGGGCGCGCGAACCCCTGGCCCAATTCATCGATCACGCGCGCGAGCGGCGTGCCACATTCCACTTCATAGAGCCCCGGCCGTTTGAAGCCGCTGTCCAGGCAGACCAGTTTCGTTCCGTTGCTCTTCTCGGTGCCCAACTTCGTGAAGGCCGCGCCGCCGTGCTTCACCACCCAGGGCACGCAGGCCAATGTCTCCACATTGTTCACCACTGTGGGCCGGTTGAAGAGACCTTGTTGCGCCGGGTAGGGTGGCCGCGTGCGCACCTCGCCACGCTTCCCTTCTATACTGTTCAGCAGAGCGGTCTCCTCACCACATACATAGGCACCTGCCGCCTTGATCACCTTGAAGCGGTAGTTCCAACCGCTGCCCTTGATGTTCGCGCCGATCCATCCCTTCGCTTCGATGTCCGCCACCGCCTTCTTCACGATATCCACCGCCTCCGGATACTCCGCCCGGATGTATAGCACCCCGGTATCGGCGCCCACGCAATAGCCCGCGAGCATCATACCCAGCAACACCAGGTGCGGCCGTTGTTCCAACAGATAGCGATCGCTGAACGCACCGGGATCGCCTTCATCCGCATTGCACACGATGTACTTGCGCGGCGTGCCATTGCCGGAGGTATCGGCGGCATCCTTGCAGGCCTGCAACTTGAAGCCCATGGGGAAGCCCGCACCACCGCGCCCACGGATCGTCGCCGTCTTGATCTCGTTCAGCACGTCCGAACTGCTTCCTTTCAGCACCTGTTCCCACAGCGCGTAAAATTCCTCCAGCGGCGGCATCGGCGCGGTGAGGATCGGATCGGACATCGACGTGCCGACGTAGTGCGCGTCCATGCCGTCCTTCTTCTTGCCGCCCAGGATATCGTCGACGCGATCGATGGCCTTCCCGCTGTAGTTCAAGCCCCCCACGTTGAAAGCCGCGTTCTCATGGCAACGGCCCAGGCAGCACATGTGCCCGATCTCCTCCGCCCTGAAGTGCGTCTTGAGCGTATGGTGTACGTGGTCCTGCGTGCCGGCTACCAGGCAGGCGCTGCCGTTGCAGACGTACGCTTTGATCCCCTGGTTCTCCTTTTTCAGGAAGTCGTAGAACGAACTCGTTCCGTAGGTGATCGCTTCGCCCACGAGGAAGTCGTCCGCGATGGCGGTGAGGGCTTTGTCATCCGGTGTGCCGGTGGCAGCGGCGGCATCCTGCAAACGCTCCCAGAGCGGATCGTTCAGCTCCTTGTCATCACGGCCGGACAGGGAGGAAATGTTCTTGGACATGGGTTCCCAAAGTAAGCTCCAAGGATCAAAGCCGCGCACTTTCGCGCCGATCCGATCTTCGCTTACTTGGTCACCGTGCCCGGACCGCGAAAGTTCACCACCAGGGATATCGTCCTTCTGCGCAAGCGCTTCGTGCAGGGCGGCGCGGACCACGCCGCGCCCCATGAACAATGGCGCGTCGTGCGCGCCGGATCGCCCGGTTCCGCCAGGGCGCTCGCGGAATACCATGATCTGTTGCTCTTCCTCTGTGCCTTCCCGCCCGACGCGGAGGCGCATGCGATCGCCGCAACGGAGCTGGACCGCATCACCACCCTTCTCGCGGTCCGCTCGAAGCCGGTCGGCCGGATGCGGGAGCAGCTGATGAACTCGGGCATCGCCCGCACGCCGCTTTGCGCAGGGTTCGGTATGGACCTCTGCCGTTGGCTTACCGAAGTGGTGCCCGCTGGTATCACGATCGAACCCTTCACCGGCGACGATGATCGGATGCGCGGTGTGCTCCTTGCCTGCGCGCTCCCGGCGGAGAGCGAGGCGATGGAGGATGCGGGCTACACCGTGTATGAACGCATGCGCGATGCGTGCGGTGGGGATCCAGAACACATGCTGCGCTGGTTGGTCCCCGCGCTGGACCAAGCTGCCGCATCGCCCGCCGTAAGGAACGTGCTGTGGGAGCGCCTCTCCCCGGTGCTTTCGATGAAGGATCCCGTCGCCTTCCTCACCCGCACCTATTGCAGAGGGCTGGTCACGGACCTGCATCCCTATGATCCCGCTGCACGCAATGCCATCGACCCGCAGCGCATCATCCGCACCGCGCTTCCACCCCCGCGTCGGTCGCACTTGGAGGAGAAGGTCGCCCTGGTACACGCGGCCCGCGGGGTGCTCATCGCCCATCTGCGCGAAACGGACACGGCCACCTATTGCGATCCGGCCGCCGCCGAATGGCAGGACCTGGGGGATGGGCTCGGCATCGCCTTGCTCCCGTTGCCGCCGGGGCAGCGCACCACCTTCGATAGTTATGTGGGCTATGTGCTGTTCTCGAACGCGGTACCGGTGGCCTACGGCGGGGCGTGGATCTTTCCCGGCAAGAGCAAAGTGGGCATCAATGTGTTCCCCGCTTTCCGTGGCGGCCCTTCCATGCTGCTGTTCGCGCGTGTGCTGCAATGCTATTCCCAGCGCTATGGCGTGGACCGCTTCGAAGCGGAGAACTACCAGTTGGGCAATGGTAACCCGGACGGGATCCAGTCCGGAGCTTACTGGTTCTACTATCGCGCCGGCTTCCGCAGTGTGGACGGAGAGCTGGCCGCGCTCGCGGAGGCGGAACGCGCGGACATCACGCGCGACCGCGCGTACCGCACACCACCCACCGTACTTCGGAAGCTCGCGGCGGACACCATGGTGCTGGAACTACGCGAAGCGGCGCCACCGCCGTTCGAACCCAGCGCATTGATCGCAGCGGTGTTCCATGGGTTGGC
>JAGNSU010000006.1:0-2067 GCA_017987895.1 Flavobacteriales bacterium
TTGTGCAGTTCGTGCCAGGCCAGTTCCATCATGCACAATGGGCAATCCTCCAAGCGCTGCGCGGAGCGCACTGTTCCGAGCACGGCTGTCATGCTGTCGAGCAGCGGACCGCAGCGGTCGTTGCGGCCACGTTGGCGCTCAATGCCCGCCAATAGCGCATAGGCCGTTGACGGGATAAAATCCTCACCGAAGCGCGGGAGAAGTTGCAATGCGGCTTGCGTATGCGGCTCGATGGAATCCAGAAGGCCGAGCTGCTGGAACTCGGTGGCCATGTACACGTGCCCCCAGCAGGCCAAAGCCGTATCGCCGGTGCGCATGCCATGCCCGACCAAACGCGCCGAATAGACCAGCGACCGGTCCCATTGTTTCACGTTGTCATATGCTTCTGCCAGGTCCAGGTAGAGATGCGGCACTTGCCCGATCAGGAGCTGTTGCGGATCGAGACGGAGCGCCTCCTCGCGAAAGGCCAGTGCCTTGGCCAGATCGCGTTCGCTGTCCATGGTCATCATCGCCCGCAGGTTCAGCAAAGCGAACAGCATGGTGGTATCCTCCCGCGCATGCGCGTCAGACAAAAGGGAGTCCACTTCGGCCGCATATTGTTCCTTGGCACCTGATCTCCCCATAGCGTAGCTCCTCCACTCCAGCGTGGACATCAAGTCGGGCAGCCTGTTCCGCACCAAGGGTGAGCGGAGCATGTCCGCAGTGATCCTTTTCAAAGCAGGCACGTCGTCCTGATCCATCGCTGGCTTGAGGCTGTCCTCCCACAGTTTGTCCAGTGCGATGGAATCGGCCGCTGTGTACCCTCGGCCCTGTTCTGCCGGAGCGTGGTGTTCAGCGCCCGTGCAGCCGATCAGGCCGACGAGCGTGAGGCCGATCGCAAGGCGTATGGTCTTGGTGCGCATCAAGTGTTCTCAACAAAGTACATCTCCATCTCCCCCTTACCCTTCGCTTGCACCTTGCCGCGCGAAGTGAAGGAGAGACCGGGTTCGCCATTCACCAACGCATAGGTGCTCTCGCTGATGTTCACCTGTCCTACTTCGCCACTGCTCTCCATGCGGCTTGCCGTGTTCACGGTGTCACCCCAGATGTCGTAGGCGAACTTCTTCACACCCACGATGCCTGCGACGACCGGGCCCGTGTGTATGCCCACGCGCATCTCGAAGGCGGGCTTGCCTTGCGCATCGCGTTCGCTCTTGCGCGCGATCATGAAGGCTTGCATCTCCAGTGCCGCTTGAACGACACCTGCTGGAGTTGATGATGCCGGAACAGGCAAACCACCCGCGCACATGTACGCATCGCCGATGGTCTTGATCTTCTCGATGCCACGCGCGGTGATGATGCCATCGAAGGCTTTGAAGCAAGTGTTCAGTTCTTCCACCAGTTCCTGCGGCGAGAGCTTTTCGCTCGCTGCGGTGAAGCCTTTGAAATCGGTGAACAGGATGGTGACGTTGTCGAAGTGCTTCGCGTCAGCGTGGCCCTTTGCCTTCAGTTCGTCGGCGACCTCTTCGGGCAGGATGTTCAGGAGCAGGTCGTCGCTACGCCTCTTCTCTTCGCGCAGCTCACGCGTTCGCTCAACGACCTCACGCTCCAGTTCGGCGTTCCGCACGAACACACGGCCATGCGTCATGTGTTCACCTTCGCGCAGCCGATAGTCGGGATCACTGCCATGTACATGGGCCACCAACCAGGCCCCATCCACCTTCTTGAGGATCGTGGTCTGCCGGATCAGGTCCTTTGAAGCGGCCTCACCCGTTCCGATGATCCAGTAGGTATCCTCTTCCACCCAAGCCACGTCGCCCCAGATGCGCACCTCTTTCCAGATGTATTGGATGGTGAACTCGTGCGGGTACTGATCCACCCCCTTCTGGTTCATCGCGCGATACTGGGCTTTGCCCACGGCGCGCTCATGCAGGCCCGTGCCGAAGAAGGTCACATCCTCGGCGCATACAGCGAACCGGGCATCCAGATCCCGCTTCGCATAGCTCCGCCAGAAGGTGTCGTGCGCGGCGAGTACGTCAGCCTCTGTATCCGGGGAAGTGGTTCCGTTCGACATGGAAGCAAGCGAAA